>NZ_JADEWP010000014.1:0-21422 GCF_015207535.1 Cyanobium sp. LEGE 06143
GTGCCGCTGAACGATTCAGTCACGGAAGTCAATCGAACCTGTCCAGGCCAGGGCCTGGTGGAATCCTTCTTCGCAGGACGGCAGATGCCCAGATGGAGGGAACCGCTGGACCATCAAGGGGGTGTCGTCGCTGTGGGCTCCCGCCGGTCGATGACATGCACGACGCTGAGGCGATGGGCTGAGGAGCCGTTGACCTTGCTGCCGTTGAGATTGCGCCAAGGGGCGCGGATCTCCTTGAAATCCTTGAGTTCTTGAGAATCCTTAGAACTGCCTTGCCCTTGAGAAAAGGGTGAAATCAAACTTTATCACCCTCTGGTGTGATCAGCTCCGCCCGCTGTCTGGCCCGGGTGAGGGCGGTGTATAGCAAGCGGTCGCTGGGGCGACCCATGTCCGGCATCAGGATCCACACCTCCTCGGCTTCACTGCCCTGGGCCTTGTGCACCGTGAGGGCCAGGGCAGGCTGCCGTGCAGGCAGTTGGGCGGGATGGAGCCAGAGATGCTCTCCGCCTCCCACGCCGAACAGCAGGCGTGGCTCCTGCCCCGCTGCCGGCCGCGTGAGGATCCCCACATCGCCGTTGGCCAGGCCCAGTTCGGGCAGGTTCTGCTGGCAGAGCACCGGCGTTCCGAGCGGCCACTGCTGCACGGGTTGCTCCAGGCGCTCCCCCAGCAGGGCCCGATGGATCGCCTCCACCCCCCAACGTCCGCGGCGCACGGGCGTGAGCACCAGCAGGGCATCGAGCTGGGCCAGCAGCCGCGCCTCGGCCTGCTGGTCGCCGGGCCTGGTGCTGTCGCAGAGCTGGCGCAGCTCCTGCTGCTGCCGCTGCAGCCGCTGCAGCAGTTCCCCCGGCAACCGCCGCGGAGAGGCCTGCCGCCAGGCCAGGTTGGCCCCGGGCTGCAGCTGGCGCAGCTGGGGGATCAGATGACGCCAGTCGCCTGATCCCTGCGCCGCCGCGTCCACCGGCTTGGGTCCAGGGCTGGGTCGCAGGCTGGCCGCCAGCTCGGCGATGGCGCCGCCGTTGCGGTATGTGGTGCGCAGCTCCACGGCCGCGGGCCCCAGGGCCTGCCGCCTGTCGGCACGCTGCAGCTCCAGCAGCACCGGCCCCGGCCCCACCGGCGGCAGCTGGGCGCCATCCCCCACCAGCACCAGGCCGGCCTGGGCCGGCAACGCCTCCAGCACCGCCTGCATCAGGGCCAGGTCGAGCATCGACACCTCATCGATCACCAGCAGATCCAGCTCCAGGGGGTGCTGGCGGTTGCGTCCGAAGCGCTCCCCCTGGCTCTCCAGCAGGCGGTGCACCGTGGTGCAGGGCACCGCCTCGCTGGGGGCCAGGTTGGCCCGCAGCCGGGCCGCGGCCTTGCCGGTGGGTGCCGCCAGATGCATGCGGGCGCCGGCGTTCCGCTCGCGCACGGCCTCGAGCATCCCGGCCACGGTGCTGGTCTTGCCGGTGCCTGGGCCGCCTTCCAGCAGCACGAGCCGGTGATTCAGCACCGCCGCCACCGCCCGCTGCTGATCTGAGTCGAGCCTGGCCAGGGCCGGAACCGGCCCAACCTCCGCCAGGGCGGAGGGCTGCCCGGCCCGCTGGATCAGGGCCTCCAGCACCTGCTGGCGCTGGGCGTGCCAACGCCGCCACAACAGCCGCTCGCCCTCCAGCACCAGGGGGCCCCAGGGGTCGCTGGCCAGGGGTGAGGCCGCCACGGCCCGGCGCTGCTCGGGATCGGCCAGCAGCAGCTCCAGCTGACCCTCCGCCAGGGCGCCGGTGAGGGCCGCGATCACGGTGTCCAGGGCCGGATCGCCCTGGACGCCATGCAGGCGCGGCAGGGCCTCCGCAAGCSAGGCGGCCAGNGGAGGCAGGGACAGCCATGGAAGGCATCGTCGGCAATCCATCCAACCTAGCCAGAACGCACGGCGGGGTCAGGCATTGGGGACGACCCAGGCGGCCACTGGGGCCAGCGGTAGTTTGGTGGCCCCCCAACCGGTGCCCCATGGCCATCAACGTTCGGCAGGTGCGCCTCGCCCAGCCGTTCAGCGACCAGCGACCGGGCACCTCCGGCCTGCGCAAGAGCAGCCGCCAATTTGCCACTCCCCATTACCTGGAGAGCTTCATCGAGGCCATCTTCCAGGTGCTGCCAGGCGTGGAGGGCGGCACCCTGGTGCTGGGGGGCGACGGTCGCTACGGCAACCGCCACGCCATTGAGGTGATCTGCCGCATGGCGGCCGCCCATGGCCTGGCCCGGGTGATCACCACCACGGAGGGGATTCTCTCGACCCCGGCCGCCTCGCACCTGATCCGTGAACGCCAGGCGATCGGCGGCATCATCCTCTCGGCCAGCCATAACCCCGGCGGCCCCGAGGGGGACTTCGGCGTCAAGCTGAACGGAGCCAACGGCGGGCCGGCACCCGAATCCCTCACCGACGCCATCTATGCGGTGACCCAGCGGCTGGAGGGCTATCGCATCGCCGAAGCGTCCAGCGAAGACTCCGCCAGCGAGGACTCCGCCAGCGCCGACACCGAACCCGCCCGGCGGCTCGAGTCTCCTGGCCAGTGGACGCTCGGCGCCCTGCAGGTGGAGGTGATCGATGGCGTCGAGGGCTATGCAGCCCTGATGCAGCAGCTGTTCGACTTCGACGCCATTGCCGCTCTGCTGCGCTCAGATTTCCCGATGGCCTTCGATGCCATGCATGCGGTCACGGGTCCCTACGCCAGCCGCATCCTGGAGGGCCTGCTGGGGGCTCCGGCGGGCACGGTGCGCCATGGCGTTCCGCTTGAGGATTTCGGCGGCGGCCACCCGGATCCCAACCTCACCTACGCCCATGAGCTGGCGTCCCTGCTGCTTGAGGGAAACGATTACCGCTTCGGGGCCGCCTGTGATGGTGACGGCGACCGCAACATGATCCTGGGCAACCACTGCTTCGTGAACCCCAGCGACAGCCTGGCGGTGCTCACCGCCAACGCCGGCCTGGCTCCGGGCTACGCCGGCGGCCTGGCCGGGGTGGCCCGCTCCATGCCCACCAGCGGCGCCGCCGATGTGGTGGCCAAAGAGCTGGGCATCGACTGCTTCGAGACCCCCACCGGCTGGAAGTTCTTCGGCAACCTGCTCGATGCCGGCCGGATCACCCTCTGCGGCGAGGAGAGTTTCGGCACCGGCAGCCACCACATCCGGGAGAAGGATGGCCTCTGGGCCGTGCTGTTCTGGTTGCAGATCCTGGCCAGCCGGCGCTGCTCGGTGGCGGAGATCATGGCCGCCCACTGGGCACGCTTCGGGCGCCACTACTACTCCCGCCACGACTATGAGGCCGTGGACAGTGGGGCGGCCCAGGAGCTCTACGGCCGGGTCAAGGCGATGCAGCCCTCCCTACTCGGCCAGGGCTTCGCCGGCCGCAGCATCCAGCTGGCCGACGACTTCGCCTACACCGACCCGGTGGATGGCTCCGTGAGCGGCGGCCAGGGCCTGCGACTGCTGCTCGATGACGGCAGCCGCGTGGTGTTGCGCCTCTCCGGGACGGGCACCAAGGGGGCCACCCTGCGGGTGTATCTGGAGAGCTACGTGCCACCGGGGGGGGAACTGCAGCAGGATCCCCAGGTGGCACTGGGCGACCTGATCCGTGCCATCGACGGGCTGGCTGAGATCCGCAGCCGCACCGGCATGCAGCGGCCCACGGTGATCACCTGAGCGATCATCAGCTCAGCGATCACCCCAACGCAGATCCGGCCTCCGCCTCGGGGGGCGCGTCGTCATCGCGGCGGCCGCCGAACCAGCGCTGCTCCAACCCTTTCACCGTGACATAAAAGGGCGGCACAACCCCGAGCGAGAGCACAGTGGCGACCAGCAAGCCGCCGAAGATCACCGTGCCCAGCGACTGCTGACTGTTCGCTCCAGCCGTGCTGGCCAGCACCAGGGGCAGAAAGCCGGCCAGGGCCGCGATGGCCGTCATCAGGATCGGGCGCAGCCGGGATTCAGCCGCGGCGATGGCCGCTTCCGCCGCCCCCATGCCTTCCTGCAGGTGCAGCTCTGCCACCTCCACAATCAGGATGCCGTTCTTGGCCGCCAGCCCGATCAGGGTCACCAGCCCCACCTGGGCATAGATGTTGAGATCGATCGAGCGCAGGGCCAGAAAGGCCAGGGCTCCGAGCATGGCCAGGGGCACCGTCATCAGGATCACAACGGGCGTCACATAGCTCTCGTACTGGGCGGAGAGCACCAGATACACAATCAGCACCCCAAGCCCGAACACCAGCACACTGGCGTTACCGGCTGAGAGCTGGAGCGCCGCAATACCGGTGAAGGCGTAGCCGATGTTGTTGAAGTCAAGCCTGGTGAAGATCTTCTGGATGGCTGCCAGTGCCTGCCCGGAACTCTTTCCCACGGCCTCTGCACCCTGGACCAGGATCGTGCGGTAGAGGTTGTAGTGGCTGATCACGGGGGGGGCGCTGGTCAGTTCACTAGTGGCGAACTGAGACACCTGCACCAGGTCGCCATCCTCGCTGCGCACGTAGTAACTCAGCACATCATCCAGCTCGCCGCGGCCGGCGGCATCGGCCTGCACATAGATGTTGCGCGCCTGGCCACTTTCATAGGTGAGTCCTGAAAAGTTACCCCCGGCCAACACGGCAATCGTCTGCATCGCCTGCTGGAAATCCACGTTCAGGCTGCCCATGATCGAGCGGTCGATCTTGAGGCCAAAGGCCGGTGCACTGGGGATGAACTGGGTGTAGAGAGTGGAGAAGAAACCACTTCCCTGGCCGCTGGCCACCAGTTTCTGGGCCAGGCCATCGAGCTCATTGAAGCTGTAGGAGCCGTTGGAGAGATCGTTGAACTGAAAATAGAAGCCACTCTGGGCCGAGAAGCCGGGAATCGCCGGCGGCTGGGCAGCCCGTGCCAGGCCGAGGCTGAGTTTGGAGAGCTTCGCATTGAGGCGATCCACAATGGCAGGGGCTTTGTGATCCGTACCGGAGCGCTCCTCGAGTGGCCTGAGTCCGAAGAAGAAGAGGCCCTGGTCAGGGCTGCTGCCATTGAAGCCGGCACCACTGATGATGCCGGCGCTGGTTACATCCTCCTCCTGCTTGAGCACGGCGGCGATCTGTTCACCCAGCTTCTGGGTCTGACTGAGGGACGCTCCATTCTGGAGCTGGTAAAAACCCAACCCGAAACCCTGATCTTCCTCAGGGATGAAGGCCGTGGGCAGTGCGCCGAAGGCCACCACGGTGAGGGCGATGCCCCCCAGCAACGCCCCGAGGATGAGCCTGCGGCGACGGATCAAGATGGCGATCAACCCCGCATAGCCTTTCTCAAGGCGGGCGAAACCGCTGTTGAACAGCGAAAAGATCGCCCCAAGCCGGCTGCCGGCAATGCCGAACACCAGCACACCGGCCACGTAGGCCCCCGGCCCGAAGGAGGCCGCACTGAAACGCCCGAAGGCCAGGCCCACCAGCACACCAGCCAGGATCCAGCCCCATCCCCTCGGCTGCGGCGGCTTGTCGGCGCGCAACACCAGGGCCGCCAGCATCGGCGAAAAGGTGAGCGCATTGAAGGCGGAGATGGCGATCGAAAAGGCGATCGTGAGCGCGAACTGTCGATAGATGATGCCGATGCCGCCTGGGTAGAACGCCACAGGCACAAACACAGCCATCAGCACCAAGGCCGTGGCGATCAGGGCGCCGATCAGCTCTCCCATGCACTCCAGCGCGGCCTGTCTGGGTCGCAGCCCGGATTCGATGTTCCTGGCCACAGCCTCAATCACCACAATGGCGTCATCCACCACCAGACCGGTGGCCAGCACCAGCCCCAGCAGGGTGAGTTGGTTGATCGAAAAGCCGAACACCTTGATGAAGGCGAAGGTGCCCACCAGGGAGATCGGGATGGCCAGGGTCGGCACCACCGTGGCGCGCCAATCCTGCAGGAAAAGAAACAGGATCACCAGCACCAGCACGATGGCCAGGCCGAGGGCATCCACCACACCATCCACAGCCGCCTCAATGAACTGACCCACGTCGTAGATCTGGGTGAGGATCACACCAGGTGGCAACCGGTCAGTGAATTCAGCCATCAACGCCACCACCGCCTGGGACACCTGCAGGGCATTGCTCTCCGGCGTCTGATAGACGCCGATGGTGATGGCAGGATGGGCCTCAATATCCACGCCCTGGGTAGCGAAGGTGTTGAAGCCATACCTGGCCTCACCCACATCCTGGAGGCGCAACAGATTGCCCTGGGGCGACCGGCCGATGATCAGTTGATTGAGATCATCAACCGAAACCAGATTGCCGTTGTTCTCCACCAAGATGGGATAGGTGAAGGCCTGATTACCACTGGCGGGTGGCCCTCCCACCAACCCGCCGATCGCCACCGTGTTCTGGCTCTGCACAGCAGACACCACCTGGTCAGCGGTGAGCTGATTGGCTGCCAGCCTGACGGGGTCCACGAACAACCAGAAGGCTGGGTTGCTGCCTCCAAACAGGGTGACCTGGGCCACTCCTGGAACACGGCCGAGCTGGTAATAGAGCTGCTCGTAGATCAGGCCATTCAGATAGGCAGCATCAAATTGCCCCTCTGTGGAGGAAACCTGATAAGCCAGAAGAATAGAAGGAGTGGTCTGAATAACAGACACACCGGTGTTGGACACCTGGGATGGCAATTGAGGCATTGCCAGGGACACCCTGTTTTGCACATTGACTTGGTCAATGTTGATATCGGTTCCCTCATCGAAGAACACATTCACGGTGCTCTGACCGGTGTTCGTCGTAAGCGAGGAAATGTAGGCTGCATTGGGCACCCCGTTGATCTGCTGCTCGAGCACATTGGTCACAGCCTGCTCGGTAACCAGCGAGTTGGCCCCTCCATAGGTGGCCGTGACCTGAATCTGGGGTGGCGCAATGGCCGGCAGATTCTCGATCGGCAGAGTTGGAATCGCAATCAACCCGATCAGCACGATCAGGATGCTGCAAACCGTGGTGAGGACCGGCCGCTTGATGAAACGATCTGAGAGTGACATGAACCCTCAGCTGGCTGCAGCAATGCTGACAGGCATGCCGTTGCGTAACAGGGCTGTATTGCTCACCACCACCCGATCACCTGCAGAGATACCAGACAAGACCGGATAGCTGTTGCCCTGCAGCGGCCCCAGCTTGACGGCGGTCTGCACAACCACTGTCGTGGAGGGGGGCAGCTTCTCCAGCCGCTCGCGGGTGGCCTCGGGAATGTCTTTCGAGCCGCGGATCTTTGGCAGAATGGTGCTCAGTTGCTCAATGCGGTAAACAAACGGCTGCTGGGCCTGCATCGACACGGCTTGCACCGGGACGGCCAGCTGCTGACTCACCTCGGTGATGATCCGGTTCTGCACAAACTGGCCGGTTTTCAGCTGGTCAGCGGAATTGGGGAACTCCGCCTTCACCAGCACAGTGTTGGGGGACGCGCTACTGCCGCTGACGCCGAAGTATGGCGAGATGAACACCACCCGGCCGGTGGCGGTGACGGGCGGGTTGCCTTGGGTGCGCAACTGCACCTGCTGGCCCAGACGGACCCGGGAGGCCTGAATCGCAGGCACATCCATCAGGGTCCAGAGCCGCTGGTTATCAACAATGCCCGTGATCGCCTGGCCCTTGCGCACATAGTCGCCGAGTTTCACGGAATCAAGATCACCAATTTCACCAGCAATGGGAGCCCGCACCACCTTGTAACCGAGGTTGGCCGCCTGGACCTTGACCTGGTCGCGACTCTCAATCGCCTGGGTGACATAGAAATCCCGATCTTTGGTGGACACCGCACCCTGCTGATTCAGAAAGATGTAGCGCTCCGCATTCACCTGGTTCTTGCGAGCTTCGGCCTGGCTCGCATCCAAGGTGGCGGTTTCCTGAGCGTTGTCGAGCACCAAAATCGGCTGGCCGGCCTCAACCCGCTGGCCCTGGGTGGCCAGGATCCGGACGACCCGTCCCTCGGCCTCAGGTCGCAAGGCCACATCCGTGGTGGACGACAGCCGGCTCATCACCTCAATCGCAGGCGTGAAGGTGTCCTTGCCCAGGGTGGCCACCTGCACCTGCAGCGGTGAGCGGGCCTGGGGAGGCCGCGCCGCGCAGGCACTGCCCAACAGCACCACAGCAGCAACAGTGACGCGGAGCACAGGTGGTTGGCAGCTGCCCAAAGGTAGTCGGGAGGGGCGCCCCTGGCCCTGTTCTTTGCTGAGACGTCGCGCTCAGCGGCGCAGCCGCCTGCGATTCCGGTAGGCAGGATCGGTGCAGGCGGTCTGCAGCTGGCGAACGGATTCGATTGCCAGGCCGCTCAGGCCCCCGGCCGCAGCCAGAAGGCGGCGGAGCCAGTGCAGCTCCTCTGGATCGATGTTGTTGGGCGTGTTGGCCACGATCGATTCCATGAAGATGCCGATGGCGCCACCGATCACCACACCCACCACCAGGGCGATCAGAACCTTGCGGCCACTCATCCCCGGCGAACGACGCCGAGTTGGGAGCTGGGGATTGGGATTGATCTCAGGCATGCTCGGGCTTCAGGGTTGCAGCCCTGGGGCAGGCCCTGCCCCGGCCTCAGGCTCAGCATCGCCGCCCATCAGCGCCTTGACAACCACATAGAACACCGGCACCACCAGCAGGGAGAGCACGGTGGCCACCAGCAGACCGCCGAACACCACCGTGCCGAGGGAGGCCTGGCTGCGGGCACCGGCACCACTGGCCACCACCAGGGGCAGGAAGCCGAACAGCGAGGAGATGGCCGTCATGATGATCGGCCTCAGCCTGGAGCGAGCCGCATCCCTGGCCGCCTCCAGGGCACTGGCGCCGGCGGCCATGCGCTGGTTGGCCAGGTCGACGATGAGGATGCCGTTCTTGGCCGCCAGGCCGATCAGCATCACCAGCCCCACCTGGGCATAGATGTTGAGCACCTCGCCACGCAGGGCCAGGAACACCAGCGCTCCCAGCATGGCCGTGGGCACGGTCATCAGGATGATCAGGGGATCGGCGTAGCTCTCGTACTGGGCGGCGAGCACCATGTACACCACCAGGATGCCGAGGGCGAAGATCACCACCGCCAGGGCTCCGGCCTTCACCTCCTCCCGGGAGATACCGGTCCAGTCAAAGCCCAACCCCTGGAGGGACTGGCCCTCAAAGATCTGGCGCATACTGTTGATGGCCTGGCCGGAACTCTTTCCCGCCGCCGGCAGCCCTTCGATCTTGATCGAACGGTAGAGGTTGAAGTGGGGCACCACGGCGGGACCCTCAATCGATCGCACCGTGAAGAACTCCGAAAGCGGCACCTGTTCCCCTGAACTGTTGCGTACATACAGGGCCTTGAGCCGCTCGGGGGTGGCCCGACTGGTTTCATCGGCCTGCACATACACGCGGCGCACCTTGCCCTCCTGGAAGGTGTCGTTCACATAGAGGCCACCGAAGTTGATGCTGAAAGAGCGCATCGCCTCACCGAAGTCCACCCCGAGGGAAGCCAGCCGATCCCTGTCCACATCGATGGCCAGCTGGGGGGCGGCCGGCGAGAACTGGGTGCGCACCGGTGGTGCGGAGCTGAAGGTGGGGTCGGCGTTGGCGGCCTGAATGATCTGGCCGGCCGCGGCAAAGAATTCCGGCAGATCAAAGCGCCCCCCGCTGCGATCGAGCAGCTGAAACTCGAAGCCGCCGGACTGGCCATAGCCCGGAATCGACGGCGGCTCGACCACCACCACCCGGGCYTCCTGGATCTCCTGGGCGAAGCGCCGGTTCAGGCGCCCCACAATCGCCTCCATCGACTGATCCGGACTGGTCCTCTCGCTCCAGTTGCGCGTGCCGAAGAAGAACAGGCCGTTGTTGGGTGCATTGCCATCAAAACTGGCGCCACTGAACAATGAGGCGGCCGTGATGTCCTTCTCCTGACGCAGGATGGCGGCCACCTTGGCATTGATCTTCTCAGTGACCTGAATGGAGCCGCCATCGGGCGCCTGCAGCACCCCGATGGCATAGCCCTGATCTTCCACCGGCACGAAGCCGCCAGGGATGGCACTGAAGGCCACGCCCGTGAGCACGATGCCTCCCGCCAGCACGGCCATCACAAGGCCTCGACGACCCAGCACCCAATCCAGTAGGCCATGGTAGCGACGTTCCAGGCCGGCGTAGAAGCCGTTGAAGCGCCGGAAGATCACGGGAGTGAACCAGCCAACCGTGATGCCCAGGGCCGTGAACAGCAGGACCACGATCGGGCTGGTTCCCCCGGCCAGCAGCAGCCCGCTCACGGCACCACCGATCACAAACGGCAGGCGCAGGGGCAATCCCGTGATCAGACGCAGCGCGTAGCCCACCACCAGGCCCACCGCGAGGGCGACCAAGGTGCCGAACACGCCGCTGCCGGCACTGAGCACCCCGTAGACAAAGCCAATGGCCCCACCAGCAATCGCATAGGTGCGGCGCCCTGGGGGCTCACCCTCCTGGGCCAGCAGCAGCGCCGCCAGCATCGGCGAGAAGGTAAGCGCATTGAAGGTGGAGATCGCCACCGAGAAGATGATCGTGGCGGCGAACTGCTTGTAGATCGCTCCGGTGGCGCCGGGGAAGAACAACACCGGCAGGAACACTGCAAACAGCACCACCGAGGTGGCAATCACCGCCGAGAACAGCTCATCCATGGTTCCCATGGCTGCCTGCACTGCCGTCTTGCCTTCGGCTTTCTTGGTGGAGGTGTCTTCGATCACGGTGATCGCATCATCCACCACCAGGCCGGTGGCCAGAATCAAGCCGAACAGGGTGAGCTGGTTGAGCGAGAACCCGAAGGCATTCACCAAGGCAAAGGTGCCGATCAAGGCGACCGGAATGGCAATGCCGGGTACCAGCGTCGCTTTCCAGTCCTGGAGAAAGAGAAACAGGATCAGGACAACGAGCATCACCGCATCGCGCAGTGAGTTCACCACCCCCTGAATCGAGGCATTGATGAAGTCTGTGCTGTCATAGATCTTCTCCATCTTCAGGCCCACCGGCATGGTGGCTTGGAACTCATCCAGCACCTCCTCGATACCCGCTGATGTTTCCAAGGCATTGGTGCCGCCGAGCTGGTAAACTGCCATACCAATCGACGGCACACCATTGATATCCGTAGCCCTCAGAGCATAATTTTCCCCACCCAGACTGGCCTCACCGACGTCCCTGAGCCGCACTACACTTCCCTCAGGCGTGGTGCGCACAATCATGCTATTGAATTCCTCAACACTGATCAGGCGGCCCTGGAGCTGCACCGTAAGTGTGAATTGTTGCCCTGCGGGAGCGGGCTCTCCGCCTACTTGGCCCGCCGGAACCAGCCGGTTCTGGCTATTCAGAGCATTGACCACATCAGTGGAGGTGAGCCCGAAGGCGGCAAGTTTATCAGGATCAAGCCAGAGCCGGAAGGCCAGGCGACGTTCGCCAAAATAGGTGAGATTCCCTACTCCGGGAACGCGTCGGATCGCATCAGTGAGGTTCTGGTCCAGCAAGCCACTGATGGTTTCAGCGGAGTAGACAATTTTCTCGGGATCCTCACTTACAAAATTGTAGACAAGTAAAATTTGGTTAGAAGCCTTGTTCACCACCACGCCAGACTGACGCACCTCATCCGGCAATGAGGGGTTAGCCAGAGACACCTTATTTTGAACATTCACCTGGTTAATATCGGGATCCGTGCCGCTGTTGAACGACACCGTGATCTCACTGCGGCCATCGGCGGAGCTGCTGGAGCTGATGAAATCCATCCCCTCCACCCCATTGATCTGTTGCTCCAGCACATTCGTGACGCCTTGTTCCACCGTGATGGCATCCGCACCTCCGTAGGTGGACTCCACGTTCACCGTGGGCGGCGCGATATCAGGCAGGTTCTCGATCGGCAGCACGGGGATCGAGATCAAGCCGGCGATCACGATGATCAGGCTGCACACCGTGGTGAGCACCGGCCGAACGATGAAGGAGTTGGAGGGCGACACAGGGGAAGATCGGCAGGTCCGGAAAGCTCAGGGGTTCAGGAGCTCAGGGGTTCAGTTGAGCTTCACCGGGGTTCCATGGCGCAGGTTCAGCAGGTTGGTGGTGATCACCTGAGCTCCGGGCCCGACCCCCTCCAGAACGGCATAGCGGTTGTTCTGGAGGGGGCCCAGCCGCACGGGGGTCTGGAGGGCGAAGCGGGTGCTGGGCGGCAGCTTGCTCAGCTCTTCCAGGGGGGCTTTGCCGGGCTGGCGGCGCAGGTCGCTGAGGGTCCCGAGGCGATACACGAAGCTCTGGCCGGACGACTGGGTGACGGCCGCGAAGGGAACCGCCGGCAGGGTCTGACGGTCCAGCTCCACCAGGGTCTGGAGACGCAGGCCGGTGCGCAGGGTGCCGGTGGGATTGGGCAGCGCCGCCTTCACCAGCAGGCCCTGGCTGGAGGAGGTGACCACAGGATCGATGAAGTCAATCCGGCCCCGCACGAGGGTGCCACTGGCATCGGGGCGGCGCACGGTGACGGCCTGGCCCACCCGCACCCGGGCCGACTGCACCGCCGGGATGTCGATCCGCATCAGCAGCCTGTCGTTGCGGATCACCTTGGTGAAGGGGGTGCCGGCCTGCACCACATCCCCCTGCCGCACCTCCAGATCACTGACCACGCCGGCGATCGGTGCCTGCAGGTTGCTGAAGGCGAGGTCGGCCTGGCGGGCCTTGACCTCCTCGTTGGCCTGAAGGCAGCGGGCCTTGAAGCTGTCGCGCTGCAGCGCACTGGCCGCCCCCTTGGCAGCCAGGAAGTCGAAGCGGCGGAAATCGATGCAGAGGTTGTCGCGGTTCTCGCTGCTGGCGGCGAGGTCGGCGCGGGCCTGGGTCTGGTCAAGCTGCAGGATCGGCTGGCCCTGCTGGACCAGTTGCCCCTCCCGCACCAGCAGGCGGTCGATACGGCCCGTGGCACGGGTGGCCAGGGACACCTCCTCTAGGGCCTCCAGGGTGCCAATGGTGTCGACGGTGTCCTGGAAGGGCGCCGACTCCACTGGCACAGCGGCCACCCCAACCACCCGGGGTGGCGGCGGCGGTGGCTGGGCACAGCCCGCAAAGATCACGCCCGTGGAGGAGAGCACCAGCACCACAGCTCCCCGGGCCCCATGCCGTTCCCGCAAAAGAAGCCCAAGCCACTGCTTCACAGTCTGGAGGATGGCGGTGACGGATGCCTGCCGCCGGGACAGGCGCCAGGATCGTCCACAGCGCACCCTTGCCGCAGCACCCTTTGAGCGACCTGTTCAGCCATCACGGTGAGCAGCAGCGCCGGGCCCTGGCGCCGCTCGCTGATCGCCTGCGCCCTCGGGCCCTGGAGGAGTTCGTGGGCCAGGAGGCGATCCTGGGGCCCGGGCGGCTGCTGCGGCGGGCCATCGCCGCCGACCGGGTGGGCAACCTGATCCTGCACGGCCCCCCCGGCACTGGCAAAACCACCCTGGCGCGGATCATCGCCGGCAGCACCCGCGCCCACTTCACCAGCCTCAATGCCGTGCTCTCGGGAGTGAAGGACCTGCGCAGCGCCGTGGAGGAAGCCCGCCGCCGACTCGATCAGCACGGCCTGCGCACCCTGTTGTTCGTGGACGAGGTGCACCGCTTCAACACCGCCCAGCAGGACGCGCTGCTGCCCTGGGTGGAGAACGGCACGGTGACCCTGATCGGCGCCACCACCGAAAACCCCTACTTCGAGGTGAACAAGGCCCTGGTGAGCCGCTCGCGGTTGTTTCGACTGCAGCCGCTGGAGGCCCCCCAGCTGCGGCAGTTGCTGGAGCGGGCGCTCCGCGATCCTGAGCAAGGCTATGGCCATCTGGCGGTGCAGCTCAGCCCCGAGGCCGCCGATCACCTGGTGGATGTGGCCGGTGGCGACGCCCGCAGCCTGCTCAATGCCCTCGAACTGGCGGTGGAGACCACCCCGCCAGGACCCGAGGGGACGATCCCGATCGATCTGGCGATCGTGGAGGAGTCGATCCAGCAGCGCGCCGTGCTCTACGACAAGCAGGGGGATGCCCACTTCGACACGATCAGCGCCTTCATCAAGGCACTGCGCGGCAGCGACGCCGATGCGGCCCTGTTCTGGCTGGCCCGGATGGTGGAGGCGGGGGAAAACCCCCGCTTCATCTTCCGGCGCATGCTGATCGCGGCCGGGGAAGACGTGGGTCTGGCCGATCCCCAGGCAGTGGTGGTGGTGGAGGCCTGCGCCGCCGCCTTCGAGCGGGTAGGCCTGCCCGAGGGCCTCTATCCCCTGGCCCAGGCCGCGCTCTACCTGGCCTCCACCGAGAAGAGCAACAGCGTGCTGGGTTTTTTTGACGCCCTCAAGTGCGTGCGCCAGGCCAACCGCCAGCAGGTGCCAGCCCATCTGCGCGATGGCAACCGCGATGGCGAGGCCTTCGGAGACGGCATCGGCTACCGCTATCCCCACGCCTACGCGGAGCACTGGGTGGCGCAGCAATACCTGCCGGACAGCCTCCAGGGACAGCTGTTCTGGCAGCCCGGGGGCCTCGGCTGGGAAGGGGGGCGGCGGCAGCGACTGCAGCAGCGCCGTGCCGCCCAGCTCGCCGCCGCCGCTGAGAACGCAGCCGAGGGGGGCGAGATCCTCAGCGGCAGTCCGGAGGACCCTCAGCTGGAGCGCTGGCTGCAGCGGCAGGCCGGGGCCGAGGGCGCCCGCCTGGATCAGCTGCGGCGACGGTTCTGGGCAGGGGCACGCTGGCAGCGTCACGACCGGGTGCTGGTGCTGGANGRCSSWSTSCCYGCYGYGNNGGCNCCTNKAYSCGMWSRMGKCSRCCYMYKWSKKCSSGRWSRTNMTSRCSGNTGSSMAGCGWGRMMGWWCKSRAGNGGCYCSGMGNCSCWGCTKYASGNGCYCGNAKRMCSTGMSCSGCSYSGWGAWYCTKSTGGYGMCGNSCSAYCMCYSMRSAGSCCKRSKGCAGGCCCTCGGCGCCGGGGCCTCGGGGCGTTTCGAGTGGATCGCGGCGCGCCATCCCTGGCGGCAGGCCAGCGCTCCGGTGCTGGCCGACTGGATCGGAGCCCTGGTGCCCTTGCTCAGCGCCGGTGGCCAGGGCAGGCTGCTGTTCAGCCAGCCACGGCTGGGGCCGGCGGAGGCACTGCAGCGCAGCTGGCCCAGCGGGGCCCCACCGGCAGCACTGGCCAGGATCGTCAGCGCCGAACGGCAGGCCCTGGCCCCCAGCCAGCCCCCCCTCGCAGCGGTGGAGGAGATCCTGCAGGAGCACGGAGCGAGCGTCGGCCGGGAGTGCTGGGACGAGGCCCTCCAGCTCAGCCTGGACAGCGGCCGCATCGAGCGCTGGCTGGCGCCTGAGAGCCGCTACCGCGAGGGCCTGCGGGCGCAACTGGGTGCGGCCGGCGCGGCGGCGGCCCTGGAGACGATGGCCACGCTGCTGCGCCAGAACCTGGGGCGGCCGCTGCCCCAGACCCTCAGCCACACCCTGCTGCTGGTGGAGGCACCCCAGGGCGTTTGAACATCAAAAGCCCCGGGGGTAACCCGGGGCTGAAAGAAGCACTTGAAGCAGGCCCTGGGGCCCGGACTCACCAGAGGCCGCGGATGGGCATGGGCTGAGCCATCGGAGCGGGGGCGGGAGCCGTGGTGCGCACTTCGGCCACGGGGTCGGCCATCTGGTTGGCCTGGATGCAGGCCGGCAGGAACACATACCAGGAGAGCAGGGAGGTGCACTGGGCATCACCCTGGCAACGTCCCTCGGCGCAGACGTTCTGGGCGCCGGTGTAGGTGCCGCAGAAATCAGCCAGGCGCATGTCGGTGGGCAGGGCGGTCATGATGCCGGCCGAGGAGATTTCGCCGTCGCGGGCGTCCTCGATGATCGCCGAGCGCAGCGCCTGCACGGCGTAGGTGTTCATGCTCCAGTACGGGAAGTAGCTGGTGGACTGGTTCTTGAGGAACTTGACGCCGTCATCGGAGTAGAGGAAGCGGGTGACGCCGACCAGGTCCACGTCGTAGGTCTTCTTCATGCCGTCACGCACCTCATCGGCCGTCCAGCCGGAGTTCTGGAGGCCACCCTGGAGGCCGCGGTCGGTGACGTCGCCGGTTTCCAGGTAAGTGTCCACAGCGCCCTGGTTGGTCGACCACACGGCACCACCAGAGTTCCAGCGAACAGGCAGATCGTTGTCAACAGCAGCTGAAACGGGCAGGGCGGAAGAAGTCAGGGCCGCACCAACGAACAGTCCGGCCAACAGGCTCTTGATCACGAGAGTTGAGTCAATTCATTCATCAAAGTAGCCTTCGCTGCCACCCTTGCCCGCAAGGCGCAAGACGCGTCAACAAACCGACACCCTCGCTCCAAGCGGCCTGGCACCGCGGACCACCGAGCCACCTCCTATCGGGGCGAGCCCGTAATCTCTCCCGACTGTCTGTTGCCTGCACGATGGTCCTCGCGATCGGCGATGCCGCCCCGGATTTCACCCTGCCCGACCAGAACGGCACACCCGTGAGCCTGGAGAGCCTCAGGGGCCAGAGGGTGGTGGTGTACTTCTATCCAAAGGACGACACCCCGGGCTGCACCAAGGAAGCCTGCAACTTCCGCGACCAGTGGAGCGCCTTCGCCGACCACGGCATCGCCGTGCTGGGAATCAGCAAGGACGGCGCGGCCAGCCACACCAAGTTCATCGCCAAGTACACCCTGCCCTTCCCCCTGCTCAGCGACGCCGAGCCCTGCCCCGTGGCCACGGCCTACGAGAGCTACGGCCTCAAGACCTTCATGGGCCGGGAATACATGGGCATGATGCGGCACACCTTCGTGATCGATGCCGAAGGCAAGCTGGAGCGGATCTACACCAAGGTGAAGGCCGACAGCATGGCCGACACCATCCTCAGCGACCTGGGGCTGGCCTGAGCCGGGCCAGGGCCCGCAGCGCCAGATCCGGCTCAGCGTCACGGCCCAGCAGGGCGGCGAGTTCAGCTCCATCGCCGCCGGTGATCCAGAGCGAGCAGCCAGGCGAGAGCTGGCAGGCCTCCCGCCAGGCCAGCTCCACAGCCGCGGCCAGGCCGCGCAGCACACCTGAGCGGATCGCCTCAGCGGTGTCATGGGGCCAGGGATCCGCAGGGAGCTGGCCGCAGCTGGCCGGCAGGGTGGGCAGCTGGGCCGTTGCGGCGGCCAGGGCCCGCCACTGGAGCGCCGCTCCGGCGAGGATCCGGCCGCCGGCGAAACGCCCGTCACCCCCCACACGGGTGAGGCTCAGGGCCGTGCCGGCGTCGGCCACCAGCACCGGCCCAGCGCTCTGCTGCCAGGCCTGCCAGCCGACCAGGGCCCGATCGACGCCCAGCCAGGGGGGCGCCGCAACGAGCGGCACCTGCTTCAGACCCAGCCGCGTGGTGGGATCCAGTGCTGGCTGGGCCGCCACGGGACCCACGGCCGCCCAGGCCGTTGGCGCGTGGCCCGGACCCGCCTCGGCTCCGGGGGCAACACTCCAGCAGCGCCACTGATCCAGGCTGCCGCGGGCCCAGTGCCAGCGGCTGTTGCCGATCAGCAGCCAGAGGCCTGGCGCCTCCTCCGCCGGATCAGATGCCCTCACCCATCAACCCGGGCAGATGGATGCCGCACTCCTGCTGAAGCCCACCGAAGCGGCTGGAACGACCAGGGCTGGAGCCGTCGTCAGGACCACTGGAGTGCCAGTCACCGACGCTGGAATAGCCCTGGGCAAAGAGGGGGTGCTGGGGCAGCTGATGCTTCTCCATGTAGTAGTACACGTCGCGGTTGCTCCACTGGAGCAGGGGCCGCAGGGCCCAGCGGTTGCGCACGGCGTCGAGCACGTCCATGCCGCGGCGGTGCTCGGTCTGGGATCCGCGCACTCCGCTGGCCCAGCAGGCCACTGCGAGCTGCTGCAGGGCCTGGTCCAGGGGCTCGACCTTGCGGATGCGGTGGTAGGTCTCCATGTCCTCCACCCGGCCTGTCTCCCAGAGACGGCCGTGCAGGGCCTCCATGCGGGCGGGGCTGAGGCTGGCCTGGGCCACGTGCAGGTCGATGCTGAGCAGCCCGAGGAGCTGTTCGGCATAGAGGTAGGTCTCGGCGGGGAGATAGCCGGTGTCAACCCAGATCACGGGCACCTGCACATGGCGCTGCTGCCCCAGGGCACTCACCATGTGCAACAGCACGGACGATTGGATGCCGAAACTGGTGGTGATGGCGAAGCCGTCGCCGAACATGTCCAGCGCCCAGGCCAGCTGTTCCATGGGGGACAGCCCCACCAGACAGCGCCGGGACGGCTCCAGAGACACCACCTGGCCGTTGCGGTCGGTGGGCAGGGTTGGGGCCTGTGCAATCACCATCGGCTCATCATCGCTCCTGGGCCAGAGCACTGGTTAGGGTTCCGGCCGTGTGTGGGCGCCCCCCTACCGAGCCATGACGGCCACCACCGTGACCTCCCAGCAGCGCCCTGCCGCCCAGGCCAGTGGCCCGGTGCTGATCGTGGGTGGGGGCTTCGCCGGTCTGTACACCGCCCTGGCTCTCGCCGAGCAGCGGCAACCGCCGCCGGTGCTGCTGCTCGAGCCGAACGATCGCTTCCTGTTCCTGCCGCTTCTCTATGAGTTGCTGAGCGGCGAGCTGCGCGGCTGGGAGATCGCGCCCCGCTACGACGCCTTGCTGGCCAGCAAGGGGATTGCCTGGATGCGCGATCGGGTGACCCACATCGACAGCACGGCCCGACAGGTGACCACCCGCGGCGGCCGCCGCCTGGACTTCGGCCAGCTGGTGCTGGCCACCGGAGGAGACACCAGCAGCTTTGGCATTCCAGGGGTGGAGGCCCATGCCCTCAGCTTCCGCAGCCTCGACGATGTCGAGCACCTGCAACAGCTGGTGCAGCAACTGCGCGCCCAGCAGCGCCCCCTGCAGCGGCTGGCGATTGTGGGGGCAGGCCCGAGCGGCGTGGAGCTGGCCTGCAAGCTGTCCGACCTGCTGGGCGGCACAGCCCTGGTGGAGCTGATCGAGCAGGCCGGCGAGCCGCTGCAGCAGGCCAAGGCCTTCAACCGGGAGCAGGCGGTGCGGGCCCTGCAGCTGCGCGACGTGCGGCTCCGTACCCACACCCGGGTGCGGGAGGTGGGAGCCAGCCGACTGGAGCTGGAGGGGCCCACCGGAGCCGAAACCCTGGCCGTGCAGGCCACGATCTGGACCGCAGGCCTGGCCTTCCAGCCGCCGACGATTGAACCGGCGCCGACGAGCGACCGCCGCGGCCGATTGCTGTGTGACGACACCCTGCGCTTGCAGGGCTACACCGACCTGTTTGCGGCGGGGGATATCGCCTGCGTGAAGAGCGGTGAGAACGACCTGCCGGCCAACGCCCAGGTGGCCTTTCAGCAGGCCACCTGCCTCGCCGCCAACCTGGTGCGCGCCAGGGCTGGGGAACCGCTGGAGCCCTTCGGGTTCCGCGACCTGGGCGAGATGATGAGCCTGGGCATGGGCGACGCCAGCCTGGTGGGGGGCGGGGTGACCCTCGCCGGCCCGGCCGCCTTCCAGTTGCGTCGCCTCGCCTACCTCACCCGGCTGCCCGGCCGCAGCCACCAGCTGCGGGTGGCCGCCGGCTGGCTGGCCGACTGGAGGCCTGCAGCCGCGGCCATGCATGGCAGCTGAGCGCCCGCGGGGCCTGTTGCTCGATGCCATGGGCACCCTGATCGGCCTGCGCCGGTCCGTGGGGCACACCTACGCCGAGGCGGCCTGCCGCCATGGGCTGAGCCTCGATGCTGAGGCCCTGAACGCGGCTTTCCGAACGGTGTTTGCGGCTGCGCCGCCCCTGGCCTTCCCCTCGCTTCAGGGCGCTGCCCTGCGCCAGGCCGAGCAGGATTGGTGGACGGCACGGGTGAACGCCACCCTGGAGGCCGTGGGGGTGGAGCGCCCCCCCGCAGAGCTGGGGCCGGAGCTGTTCCACTGCTTTGCCGATGCCGGCCTCTGGCAGCCCTATCCCGAAGTGCCAGCCCTGCTGCAGCGCTGGCACGGACAGGGCCTGAAGCTGGCGGTGGTGAGCAACTTCGACAGCCGCCTGGAGCCCCTGCTGGAGCAGCTCGGGCTCCGAAGCTGGCTGCACCCCGTGGTGGTGTCGAGTGCCGTGGGGGCCGCCAAACCGGAGCCCGCGCCGCTGCTGCTGGCCCTGGAGCAGCTGGCATTGCCTGGCTCAGCCGTGTGGCACGTGGGCGACAGCCACGACGACGAAGCGGCCGCCGCCGCGGCGGGACTGCGCTGTGTGCGGGTGCAACGACCGTGAGACAGGGGGTGCTCTCGGGGCGGACCGTGGGGCTGAGGCCCGCCCAGCGGCGGCGGCTGGAGCAGCTCTGCCACCGGCGGCACCCGGAGGATGGCGTTGCCGAGCTGCTCTGCCTGCAGCGGTTGGCGGCCGAGAGTCGGGAGTTGAACCTGCCGCTCACCTTGGTGGTGGATGGGCGTGGGCTGTGCCGGCTGCTCTGGGTGGGCCCGCTGGAGCAGTCGGGCCAGCTGCTGGAGAAGCTGCCGGGCTCCCAGCGGCGCCAGGGCCGCGCCCTGCGGCTGCTCACCTGCTGCGGCCGGGCCCGCCATCTGGACCCTGGCAACCAGGAAGGGGTAGTGGGGCTCGACCTCCAACCCCAGCTCTGGCTGCGCTACGGCGACCAGGCCGAGGCTGGGGGCCACTGGAAGGGCGCCCTGTTCGTCCCCAGCGGCCAGCAGGGCCAACCCTGGAGCAGCGAACAACTGGGGGAGCTGGGCGCCCTCTGCGCCATCGACCCCGGCCTCTGGGCCCAGTCCACGGGCGAGCCGGGCAGCACTGCCGCCGAGCTCGCAACGGTGCGGAGCACCGGCGGCCAGGAACGGGTGCTGCTGCTGGCCCTCACGCCGGGCGACCGGGCCGCCGCCCAGCGGCTGATCGGCGAACTGGAGGGGCTGGTGCGCAGCGCCGGCGCCCTGCCCGTGGGGCTGGTGGAGCAACGCCGCAGCCAGGTCTCGCCCCACACCGTGTGGGGCGAGGGGAAGCTGGCGGAGGCCGCCCTGGAAGCCCGGCGCCTGGGGGCCAGCCTGGTGGTGACGGATCGGGAGCTGAGCCCACTGCAGGCGCGCAACCTGGAGCGCCTGCTGGACCTGCCGATCAGCGATCGCAGCGAGCTGATCCTGGACATTTTCGCCCAGAGGGCGGCCAGTGCGGCCGGGCGCCTCCAGGTGGAACTGGCCCAGCTGCGCTACCGCCTGCCCCGGCTCAGCGGGCGCGGCCGCAGCCTCTCGCGCCAGGGGGGTGGCATCGGCACCCGGGGGCCGGGCGAAACCCAGCTGGAGAAGGATCGCCGCGCCATCGCCCGGCGGATCGAGCGCCTGCAACGGGATGTGCGTCAGCTGGAGGCCCACCGGGCCAGGTTGCGGAGCGGAAGGCAGGCCCTCAAACGATTGGCCCTGGTGGGTTACACCAACGCCGGCAAGAGTTCCCTGCTCAACGCCCTCAGCCGGGCGGAGGGAACGGAGCCGGTGCTCGCCGCCGACAAGCTCTTCGCCACCC
>NZ_JADEWP010000269.1:0-2390 GCF_015207535.1 Cyanobium sp. LEGE 06143
GTGGCGAACTGGCGGACTGGGTCGGAGCCATTTTCCGGGCTCCAGAACCCGCCCGCTGTGCTGTTTGGAGGAGGTCGCCACGGGGTGATACGTTCCATGGGTGCCCAAGGGCGCGGGTCGCTAGCTCAGCGGTAGAGCACTCGGCTTTTAACCGATTGGTCCTGAGTTCGAATCTCAGGCGACCCATTGCGATCCGACGCGGCGTTGATCCAGCGGCGCCGCTGATCTGTCTGCAGACGCTCGACTGCTCAGCAGCAGCTGCCCGCTTCCGCCCCGGCAGTGGGCAGCTCCTGGCCGCCGGGCTCAAAGGGCAGCGTGCCGCCGCAGCCGGGAAACAGGCCGTAGTGCCGGCTGAAGTCGCCGATGAAGCTGAAGTGCTCAGCGMAGCGACTCTCCGCCAGCATCCGGTAGGTGTTGCCGCACACCGGGAACACCCGGCCCGTCTCGATGCTGTGGTGCTTGTCGAAGTCCAGCCGATGGGGCTGGCCCGGCACGCTGCCGCGATAGATCACCGCCTGGCCATGGTCCTCGCAGGCGTCCTCGAGGCTGTCGCTGTGGAACAGGCGGTAGGTGGCTGAGAAGAACTGCAGCTCGCCGGTGCGGGCCGCCAGCTGCGGGTCGGTGATCGCCAGGGGACGGTCCTCCACCAGGCGCGGGTCGGCAAAGCCGGCCTGGCGGGCCAGGCGCAGGAAGTCGTTCCAGTAGAGGGCGCCGCCGAGGCATTCGCCGTAGAGCACCGGATCGAGGCGCAGTGCCTCGGGCACGCGCCGGTCGGCATAGACATCGGCGAAATAGAACTCTCCCCCCGGCCGCAGCAGGCGGCGCACGCCGCTGAGCACCGCCCGCTTGTCGGTGCTCAGGTTCACCACGCAGTTGGACACCACCACATCGAAGCTGCCCGGCTCCAGGCCCAGGGCGTCGAGCTGCTCGATCCGCCCCTCCAGCAGCTGCACGTTGGCAAAGCCGAACTGCTCGGCATGGAAGCTCTGGTGCTCCCGGGCCACCGCCAGCTGCTCGGCGGTCATGTCCACCCCCACCACACTGCCCGTGGGGCCCACCAGCTGGGCGAGCAGGTAGACGTCGCGGCCGCTGCCGCAGCCCAGATCCAGCACCCGGGCGCCCTCCAGCAGGGGGGGCATCACCAGGCCGCAGCCGTAGTAGCGGGCCAGCACCTCGGGGTGGAGGCGGGCCAGGAGTGGCTTCAGGTCGGCCGGCAGGGCGGTGGCGTCGCAGCAGGCGCTGGTGCGCAGGTCGGCGCTGCTGCTCAGCACCGTGCCGTAATAGTGCTGCACCTGACGGCTGAGGTCCTGGTCGGGCTGGGCGGCGTCGCAGGCGGCCCGGTCACTGGTGGTGGTCATGGGGAGAGGAAGGAGTCCGGGTGGCGTCAGGCCAGGGAGCCGCTGCAGCTGGAGCCACTGCCGGCGGTGCAGCCGAAGCAATGCTCGCCCACGGCGATCGGCTGGTGCCTGGGATCCAGCCGCAGCAGATCCCTCAGGTGGAGCCTGGGCCTGTCACTGCCGCCGGCAGGCAGGTCGAGCATCTGGTTGAAGTCACAGTCGAACAACTGCCCCTGCCAGTCGACGCTGATCAGCGAGCGGCACATCACGCCATCCAGGTTGGCGTCGCGATGGCTGGAGCGCAGCAGCTCGAGGTAGCTCTCCAGCTGGCCGCTGGCCTTGAGCACTGCCGCGAAGCGCTGGATCGGCATGTTGGCCAGGGCGAACAGCTGGTTGAAGCGGAGGCCGAAGTCGCGCTCCAGCACCTGCTTGTATTGCGCCTCCAGCTGCTGCTGGGGCGGCGGCAGGGCGGCCCCCTGGGGGTTGTACACGAGGTTCAGCACCAGGCCTGAGCCCTGCTCGCCGTAGCCGAGGGCCTGGAGCTGCTGCAGGCCGGCAATGCTGCGCTCGAACACGCCATCGCCGCGCTGACGATCCACGTTGTCGGCGGAGTAACAGGGCAGGGAGGCCACCACCACCACCCCCTGGTCGGCCAGGAAGGCCGCCAGATCCTCCTGGCCGGGTTCGCTGAGGATGGTGAGGTTGCAGCGGTCGATGACCGTCACCCCCAGCTGGCGCGCCTGCCGCACCAGCTGGCGAAACAGTGGATGCAGCTCCGGGGCGCCGCCGGTGAGATCCAGGCTGCCCAGACCCCTGGCCTTCAGCACCTGGGGGATCAGGGCCGCGGTGGCGGCGTCCATGCTCTCGGTGCGGGTCGGGCTCGCGCCCACGTGGCAGTGGCTGCAACTCTGGTTGCAGCGGTAGCCCAGGTTCACCTGGAGGCAACTGAGGGCCTGGCGCCGCAGGGCTGGGAAGCCCGGGGGCGCTGCCGCTACGCCGTTGCTGCCGGCGCTGGGCTGGCTGCTGAGGCTGGTGCTGAGGGATGCGCTGGAC
>NZ_JADEWP010000270.1:0-2355 GCF_015207535.1 Cyanobium sp. LEGE 06143
GGGCTTCGGGGCGATGGCGCTGCACACCCGCGGCAGGGTGAATCCCTGCAGCAGCAGGTTCAGCACCACCACCACAAACACGATGCCCTGGGCATTGCGGGACAGCGGCAGGGCCAGGGCCGCATCGACGCCCGCCAGCTGGGGAATGGCCGCCACCAGTTGATAGGAGAGGGCCAGGGGCACCGCACCGCGCAGCCCGCACCAGGCCACCAGCACCCCCTCCCGGCGGCTGAAGGGTGAGAGCGGCTGAAAGGCCAGCACTCCCAGCGGCCTGGCCACCAGCATCAGGGCCGCGGCGGTGACCAGCCCCATCGGAATGGCCCCCACCAGATCAGGCGGCGACACCAGCAGCCCGAACAGCAGAAACACCGTGATCTCGGTCATGGTGTTGAACGGCAGTAACACCTCCTGGATCGACTCGTGGTTCACCTCCGGCCGCCGGTAGGTCATGTTGGTCATGAACACGCCGGTGACGTAGACGGCGATGAAGCCCGAGCCGCCCAGCAGATCGGTGAGGCCGTAATCGGCGAAGGCGATCGACATCGCCACCACCAGCAGCTGGGCCCGCTCGGTGACGAGCACATCGATCACGAACTTGGCCACGTAGCCGAACAGCACGCCCAGAATCAGCCCGGAGCCGATCTGCTGCACGAAGACCCGCAGGCTGTCGAGCACCGCCGTGGTCAGCAGCGTCTCGGCCGCCGCCAGATCTGGGGGCTGTCCGGCGGCACCGCCGGCGGCCTGGCTGAACAGCTCGATCAGCAGCCCGTACACCAACAGCGCCGCCGGATCGTTCACGGCCGATTCGAACTCCAGCAGGTGCTGCAGCCGCAGGGGCACCGGCGGCTTCACCTGGGCCAGCACGCTCAGGGTTGCGCCGGCGTCGGTGGAGCCCAGGCAGGCGGCCAGCAGGAAGGCGGCGCCCAGGGGGATGCCGTTACCGAAGCCCAGGGCCAGGCCGCTGGCGGTGGCGGAGGAGAGCCACCAGATCATTCCCCCCAGCACGCAGGAGGTGATGAGCACCCCCCCCAGGGCCAGCAACAGCCCGTATTCGATGAAGCCCCGGATCGCCTTCAGATCGGTTTTCAGACCGGCGTAGAAGAGCAGCAGGGCCAGGGCGAACACCTGCAGGTTCTCCGCTTCCACATGGGTCACATCGAGCAGGTTCACATTCACTACCAGCCCGAGCAGCAGCACCCCGAGCACGCCGGGAATGCCGAGGCGGATCGAGAAGCGGCTCACCGCCAACGTGCCCAGAAACAACACCCCCACGAACAGCAGACGCCCCTGGATCGGCACGTCGTTGAGGCCGCCGAGCGTTCCGATGAGGCAGTCAAACGTCACCAGCTCTGGCTCGTTCAATCGAACAGGGCGACCGTAGGCGGCCTTGGTTGGCCGTCGCCGTTGCCGGGGCTCATCAATAAGAGCTATGTCAGCGGCAGCTCCAGCCCTGATGGCCTGTCTTAGCAACAGGCCTAGCCAGCCTCAGCGCGATGGGGTTCTTCATTCGCCTCACTGACGCCATCGCCGCTCGCCAGTCCCTCCTGGTCACCGGTCTGGACCCCAACCCCGAGATGCTGCAGAGCTGGGTGGGTCGCCGCGGCATGTCGGCCCGCTCCTTCCTCAGCCAGGCCCGCCACTGGATCAAGGCGGTGGTGGAGGCCACGGCCCCCCATGTGTGTGCCTACAAGCCGAGCCTCGGCTTCTACCAGGCCCTCGGGCCCGTGGGGCTGGAGCTGCTGCTGGAGGTGCGCGATCTGGTGCCGAGGGATCTGCCGCTGATCATCGACAGCAAGCACGGCGATCTCAATTCCTCCTCGGTTCTGGCCCAGTACCTGTTCAAGGAGCTGGCCGCCGATGCCGTGACCCTCTCGCCCCTGGCCGGCCAGGACATCGCTGCCCCCTTCCTGCTCTACCCGGACAAGGCGGTGGTGATCACCTGCCACAGCTCCAACCAGGCGGCGCGGCTGATCCAGCACTACCCCAGCGAGGAGCAGCCCCTCTACCTGCGCATCGTGCGCGAGTGCATGCTCTGGGCCACGCCGGAGCAGCTGCTGCTGGAGATCGGCACCAGCGACGCGGCCGTGCTGGCGCGGGTGCGGCAGGAGGCACCGGGGCGGTTCCTGATCCTGCGCAGCCTCTGGGGCGTGGAGGAAAACCTGGAAGCCATGCTGGCGGCGGGCCTCTCCGCCGCCGGCGATGGGCTGCTGCTGCCCCTGCCCCAGAACCTGCTGGTGGAAGACGACATCTCCGAGCGCGCCGAGGCCCTCAAGCTGCAGATCAACGCCACCCGCAACCAGTGGCTGGAGCAGCGCGCCCAGGCGGTGCAGGATCGCTGCGAGCTGTGGTTGCCGG
>NZ_JADEWP010000271.1:0-2328 GCF_015207535.1 Cyanobium sp. LEGE 06143
CGGTGGGGCTCGATCCCGAACTCTCGCACCGCCTGGCGCGGCGGACCGAGGACCAGCTCTGGCGCCTGGGCCAGTCGCTGGAGGCCTGGGAGCAATGGCGCGACGCGCGCGCCGAACAGAGCCTGGAGGGCCCTGAGCGCCTGCTGCTGGAGGGCCGCCTACGCCGTGGCGTCGGTGATCACTGGACAGGGCTGAGCCAGCTGGAGCAGGCCAACCTGCAGCTGCGCGCCGACCAGTGCCCCACCGTGAAACAAGTGGCTGAAAGCCTGGCGGAGAGTGCCTTCAGCGCCGAACTCAACCAGGCGGGGCGCCAGACCGGCGTGGCGCCGACCCTGCTGGCGGCGGTGGCCCGGCAGGAGTCGCGCTTCAGCACGGCGGTGCGCTCACCGGCCGGGGCCGTGGGCCTGCTGCAGCTGCTGCCTGAGACTGCCGACGAGCTGACCTCCGGGCCCCTCGCCCCAGAGGCTCTGGAAGATCCGCAGCGCAACGCCGATCTCGGGGCGCTCTATCTGAGCCAGCTGATGGCCCGCTGGGAGGAGAATCCCCTGCTGGTGACGGCCAGCTACAACGCCGGCCCCAACGCCGTGGCGGACTGGCTGGGCCCCTGGCTGGACACCCTCCCGGAGCTGTGGGTGGAGGCCATCCCCTTCCCCGAAACCCGGATCTACGTGAAGAAGGTGCTGGGCAATCTCTGGGATGTCCAGAGCCAGAAGCTGCCCGTGTGTCCCTGAACGAGCCCTAACCCGCCAGCCAGCGCCCCAGTGTCGCCCCGAGCAACACCAGGGCGCCAAGGGCCAGAGCGAGGTTCTGGGGAGGCGGCACGACACGCACGCGGGCCAGATCGAGGCGGGCCAGCAGCACGGCTGAGGCCAGGATCAACATGTTGGCCAGGGCGTTGAGATGCAACAGGTAGAGGCCACCGGTGATGGCCAGCAGCAAGGTGACTACCAGGGTCATCACCCGGCTGGAGGCCATCAGGCTGGAGAGCTGGCGCAGCAGCAGATCCGGCATTGTGCACACCACCACCACCACCAGGGCGTGGAGGCAGTCGATCGACCAGAACAGGCTGGCGATGGCATCGGCATCGAGGGCACCGATCGGCGGCAGCGAGCCGGCGGCCAGTGGCCGGCTCCAGTGCAGCCCCTCATAGACCGCGATCGCCCCGAGCACCAACAGCATCGGCGCCCGGAACGGCAGCGCCAGCAGGCGCAGGACCGACAGCAGCGCCGCAGAGAGCGAGGCGATCACAGCGGGTCCAGCACCAGGGCGATGGCCTCCAGCGGACAGCTGGGAATGCACTGCTCACAGACCAGGCAGCGGGGGGCATCGAAGTGGAGGGTCCAGGCCGGAGCGCTGAAGCCGAGCGCGCCGCTGGGGCAGACACTGGAGCAGATGCCGCAGTCGATGCAGCGATCGCGGTTCACGGCGATCTGCCCGGGCGCCCGGTTGAGGCCGAGCCCCTGGCTCTCCAGCCACACCTCGGCCGCCTCGAGTTCGTCGATGTCACCAGAGAGTTCCACCACCATGGTGCCGCTCTGGTTGGGAGCGATCTGGGCGCGGAGGATCTTGGCCGCCACATCGAAATCCACCGCCAGGCGGTAGGTGATCGGCTGGTGCACAGCCTCGCGGGGGAAGTGGAGGGTGAGTCGCCGCTTCACGGAACCGGTGGCGGGGCAGGGCTGGCAGAGTGCACCGCAAGCGGTGCTATCTCCCCAACCCTATCCACGATGAGCAGCTCTTCACCGGCCCAGGGCCTCGGCCAGCGCGAGCGCCTGGTGCTCGTGCTGATCGGCGTGGTGCTGGCAGCGGCGGTGTTCTGGCTGCGAGGCGGACTGAAACCCCAGGCGCCGCTGGACGCCCTGGCCCGGCGCTCCCCCGAGCTGTCCGTGGCCCTGGCCAACGGCCGCCCCACCTTGGTGGAGTTCTACGCCGACTGGTGTGAGGCCTGCCGCGCCATGGCCCCGGCCATGGACAGCCTGGAGCGGCACTACCGCGGTGAGCTCGATCTGGTGCTCCTCAATGTGGACAACCCCCGCTGGCAGCCGGAGCTGGAGCGCTACGCGGTGAACGGCATCCCCCAGCTGGAGCTGTTCAATGGGGCCGGCCAACCGGTGGGCCGTTCGATCGGGGCCCGCAGCGCCGAGGAACTCGAGGCCCTCGCCCAGGCCCTCACCCAGGGGACGAACCTGCCGGTCCTGGCCGGGGTGGGAGCCGTGAGCCCGTTGACGGCAGCCGAGGCCCAGCCGGCCGCCGGCGATGCAACGCCTGGCACGATGGCAGGCCCGCGCAGCCACGGCTGAGGTCTGCCATGCCTGCCCCCTCCCCCAC
>NZ_JADEWP010000272.1:0-2328 GCF_015207535.1 Cyanobium sp. LEGE 06143
CCCCCGCAGCCTCTCCGCCACCAACCCACCCTCCGCATCCCGCAACTCAATGTGCAGCGGCATCTGCCCTGCCGCGTGGGTGCTGCACGAGAGACAGGGATCAAAACAGCGGATGCCCGCCTCCACCCGGTTGAGCAGCGGCTCGGGGATCTCGGCGCCGTCGGCGACCCGTTCGGGGAAGTACTCCCGGGCGATCTGGGCCACGGTGCGGTTCATGGCCAGGTTGTTCTGGCCGGTGGCGATGATCAGGTTCACCCGGGTGATCAGGCCGTTGTCATCCACCCTGTAGTGGTGAAACAGGGTGCCGCGCGGAGCCTCGCTCACGCCCACCGCTTCGTTGGCGTTGAGGTTGGCGCGGGCGCGGATGCGGCCGCCCATCAGGCTGTCATCCGCCACCAGCTGCTCGATCCCCTCCAGACAGGCCACGATCTCCACCAGCCGGGCGTGGTGATAGGCAAACGAGGAGGTCACGATGCGGCCGCCGCTGCTGGCGGTGCCGCTGCGCTGGCGGAATTCGGCCAGCTCGGCATCGGCCCATTGCGTGCCGATCGAGTCGCACACGTTCAGCCGCGCCAGCGGCCCCACGCGGTAGATGCCCTCGGGATAGCCCAGTGGCTTGTAGTAGGGGAATTTCAGGTAACTCCAGCTCTCCACGGCCTCGCCCAGGAAGCTGGCGTAGTCGTCTTCGCTGAGGCCATCGGCCACGATCCGGCCGTCGCTGCCGGTGAAGCGGATCAGGCCGTCGATGCACTCCCAGCGGCCTTCTGGCCCCACCAGGCCCATGAACAGCGAAGGAAAATCGCCGAAGCTGCTCTGCTCCCGCTGCAGCGGCCCATCCAGCAGGGATTTGTAGAGCTCCAGAGCCGTGGCCACCGTGGCCTTCGCCTCCGGCAGGCGCTCGAGGATCCACTGCCTGGCCTCGGCGCTCAGGGGCGTGCGCACGCCGCCGGGAACGGCCCAGGCCGAATGAATCTTGCGGCCGCCCAGCAGCTCCAGCACCTGCTGGCCGAACTGGCGCAACCGGATGCCGGCGCGGGCCAGATCGGGATCGGCGGCCATCAGGCCGAACACATTGCGCCGCGCCGGATCGCTCTCCCAGCCCAGCAGGAAATCAGGACTGCTCAGATGAAAGAACGAGAGCGCATGGCTCTGGCAGATCTGGGCCAGGTTCAGCAGCCGCCGCAGCTGGCGCGCCGCCGGCGGCGGCTGCACCGCCAGCAGCTTGTCGCCGGTTTTTGCCGCCGCCAGCAGGTGGCTCACAGGGCAGATGCCGCAGATGCGGGCCGTGATCCCGGCCATATCGGTGAACGGCCTGCCCTCGCAGAAGGTTTCGAAGCCGCGATACTCCACCACATGGAAGCGGGCATCGGCCAGGCGCCCGGCCTCATCGAGGTGCAGGGTGATCTTGGCGTGCCCTTCGATGCGGGTCACCGGATCGATCGTGATCGTGCGGGTCATGGGGGCCTCAGCCGAACTGCAGCATCGCCTTGCCTTGCATCGGCGGCATCTCGCCCCGCAGCAGCGGTTCGATGGCGGCGCGGATGCGCTGCGCCGACGGCGGGCAACCCGGCAGGTAGAGGTCCACCGGGATCACCTCATGCAGGGGCAGCACCCGCTCCAGCAGCTCCGGCACGATGCCGGGGGCATGGGGGTGCTGGGCGCCCGTGTCGGCCAGCTCCAGGTAGCCGCGATCCAGCACGCTCTGGCGGCTGCCGCCGTCCACGTCGCTCCAGAGGTTGCGCAGGGCCGGCACGTTGCCGGTCACGGCGCAGTCGCCGAAGGACACCACCAGCCGGGTGCGCTGGCGCAGCTGCAGGGCCAGCTCGCGGTTGTCGGCATTGGCCACGGCTCCCTCCACCAGGCACACATCCACGTCGTCGGGATAGGTCTTTGCGTCGCTGGCCACCGGCGAGAACACCACATCCACATGGGTGGCCAGCTCGAACAGCCACTCGTCGAGATCGAGGAACGACATGTGGCAGCCGCTGCAGCCCGCCAGCCACACCGTGGCGAAGCGCAGTTTCGGGGCAGGGGTGGTCATGGCGAGCTCACGGGCACGGGTGCTTGCCCAGCTGCTGCTCTCGGGCCCACAGCAGCAGCTGGGGCCGGGGAGGGTGCACCTGCTTCTCGGTGGTGGTGTCGTCCTTGTGGAAAATCGCGCCGGTGGGACACACGTCCACGCACTTGCCGCAGGAGGTGCAGGCCTCCACCTCTCCCCAGGGTTGATCGRAGCCGGCGATGATCGAGCACTGGGCGCCGCGCTGGGCCACATCCCACACATGGGCCCCCTCCACCTCGTCGCACACACGCACGCAGCGGGTGCAGAGG
>NZ_JADEWP010000273.1:0-2319 GCF_015207535.1 Cyanobium sp. LEGE 06143
CCTACAACCAGGCCGTGCAGGCCGGAGGCCTGTTGTTCTGCTCCGGCCAGATCGCCCTGGATCCCCTCAGCGGCGCCCTGGTGGGCGACGGGGATGTGGAGGCGGAAACGCGCCAGGTGCTGAGCAATCTGGAAGCGGTGCTGGCGGCGGCGGGAGCCACGCCGGCCCAGGTGGTGCGCACCACGGTGTACCTGGCGGACCTGGCCGATTTCGCCGCCGTGAATGCGCTCTACGCCGCCACCTTCAGCGGCGAGGTGGCGCCGGCCCGCGCCTGCGTGGAGGTGGCCGCCCTGCCCAAGGGGGCCCGGGTCGAGATCGACTGCATCGCCCTGCTGAGCTGAGGCCTGGCGGTCCAGGGGAAAGCAAACGGCCGGAAGGATCCGGTCACACCTGCAGGCCCAGCCGTTCATGACCCAGACACACGGGATCGGTTGAGTGAGGTCATCCCCCCAAGGGGACCCTTCCTCACCCGTTCATCACCATGACCAACCTCACACGTCCCGTTCGCCTGTTCCTTCTGCTGGGCGCCGCCGGGCTGCTGAGCCTCAGCGCAGCCACCCCAGCCCTGGCCGGCCCACGCGGCTGGCAGCGCCAAACCACCTATGTGCTGGTGCCGGCCCACCAACTACCTGCCCGACGGGGGCGCGCCCGCAGGACCCAGCCGCGGCGGACGCGCACCGTGGTGCGCACGGTGGAGCGCAGCCCCAGGCGCTACCGCAACTATCCGGTGCAGACCGTGCCCTACCGCCGCGAATCCCGGGTTGACCAGCTGCGGACCGAGCTCGAGCGCGACGCCCGCCGCTGCAACACCGGTCGGCTGGTGGGGGGCCTGCTGGGCGGCGGCGCCGGCTACGTGGCCTCCCAGGATGAGGGGCGAGCCTGGGCCGTGCCGCTCGGAGCCCTGCTGGGATCCCAGGTGGGCTGCAATGTGGGCGGCGGACGCAGCCCCCTGCCCTGGTGAGCCGCCGGGCCAGGCGATGGGCAGGCCCTCACCCTGATGGCGGCAACACCCAGGCGGCCGCCCGTCGCAGCCGCTCGCGCTCCCGCTCCAGCCTCAGGGCCAGCTCGCCATGCTCCAGGGCCAGTTCTGCCTGGCGCATGGCCGCCTGGCGCAGCGCCGGCAGGGGCAGCAGGCTCAGCTGATGCAGGCCCTTCTGCAGGCGCAGCCCCACCTCCAACGACGCCGCGCCATCGCGGGCCGTGGCGGCAAAGCCATCCTCCAGCAGATCCTCGAGAGCCAGCTCAGGCAGCCAGAGGCGGCCGAAGCGCGTTGCCGAGGCCGGCGCACGACTCTCCTCCAGACTAGTCTGGGCCCAGTCGGTGAGCAGCCGCACCACGCTGCCGATCACATGGATCGCCGTGCCGGGGTCGTTCACGGCCGGCGAGAGGGCGCGACTGGCGATCTCCGAGAGCACCACCAGCCCAAAGCGGGGGTCATCGTCAAAGGTGCGCCGATCGCCGATCAGGAAGGTCTGGGCGATCCGCTCCAGTTGCTCGGCTGGCAGGGAGTCCTGGGCTTCCACCTGGGCCAGGGCCCGGGCGGGGGTGATGAAGGCTCCAGGCAGGCACAGCACCTGAATCTCCGCCTCGGCGGCCTGGGCCAGCAGCTGCAGGGCACCGAGATCAATGCGTTGCAGGTAGCCCACGCCGGAGGCCAGCACCGGCTGGGCCGCTTCGGCTCCAGGGGCCACCACCGGCGAGGGGCCCAGCAGCCGGCCCCCCAGGGTGGGCTGGCGGGCGCGCTCCTGCAGGGCCAGGTCGGCGACCGCCTCCACCCGACCGATGGTGTTGGTGACCCGGCCCAACCGGGCGATCCGATCGACCCAGGTGACGAAGCTGAGCAGCACCACCGCCAACACCACCAGGGTGAGCAGGAACAGCGCGAAACGGCCCGTGCGGCCGTAGATGCCGTTCATCTGGGCGATCAGGGCCACGATGCCGAAGATGAAGGCACCGATGAACGTGGAGAGGGCGTACTGCGACACGTCATCGGCCACCACCACGGCCAGGGCCCGCGGCGTGGCAGTACTGCCGGCTGAGGCGTAGGCCGAGAGCATCGAACCCGCGGCAAACACCGCAATCACGAGCATGCTCGAGGAGATGATCCGCAGCAGCGTTTCCAGGGTGTCGGCGCTGATGTCGGGCAACAGCAGCCCCGGCGCCAGGCGATCGGCCAGGTAGGCCAGCCACACGCCCAGCAGCGACACCAGGCACAGGAGCAGGGGCTTGGCCCAGAGCTTCTCACCGAGCCGGTTGAGCGCAAAGGCCAGCCGGCCGCGCAGGCTCAGGGTGATCGGGTGCTGAGGAGGGGTCACGGGG
>NZ_JADEWP010000274.1:0-2314 GCF_015207535.1 Cyanobium sp. LEGE 06143
GTTAGTATCCATGTGCACGCGAAAGTTGCCATTAGGATCCTGCTGGACCTCCGGGGCGCTCCAGGCGCGCCGAACGGGCGCGCTCCAGGCGCGCCGAACGGGCGCGCTCCAGGCGCGCCGAACGGGCGCGCTCCCTGGCCCTCCCGTCCCTGGTTCAGCTCACCCTTTCTGGCTTCCTGGCGTGCCGACCCGGCAAACCTCCTCCAGCGGGCGTCCCAAGTCGCCCAGGATCCAGGTGGTGTTGCCTGAGGAGCTCTGTCAGCGGCTGGCTGCCCTGGCCGAGCAGGACTCCCGCACCGTGAGCAACATGGCCAAGGTGCTGATCCAGCAGGGGGTCGCCCGGCTGGAGCAGGCCCGCCGCGGCGGTGAGGGCGCGGGTCCCGTCAGTGCCGACGCCCTGCGCCAGCAGCTGGAGACCCAGGGACAGCAGCGCACCCCAAGACTGCGGGGCGCCCCGAAGCGGCTGCGCCTGCAGCGGCCGGGCCCGTCAGCCGGGAGCTGAGCCGGGGGGAGGCACCCACACCCCCAGCAGGCTGGAGCGCCGGGCACCGGTCACCGCAGGGGCGTTGCCCGGATGGCCTCGATGGTTCCACCAGGCCAGCAGGGCAAAGGCCAGGGCCTCACGGTCGCTGTCCTGCAGGCCGAAGTCGGCCAGCGGCCGCACGATCACGCCCCGGCAGCGCTGCCGCAGCTGCGCCACCAGCAGCTGATTGCGGGCACCGCCGCCGGCCAGAAGCAGCTCCACCGGCTGGGGGCCATGCCTCAGCTCCTGGGCCACGGCAGCCGCACTGAAGGCGGTGAGGCTGGCGAGCACGTCGGCCGCCTCCAGTTCGGCCGGGGCGCTGCTGGCTGCGGGGCTGCTGGCTGAGGCGAGGCCAACTGAGACCCTGAGATGCTGCAGCCGCCGCTCCAGATCGGTCCGCCCGAAGAGCTCCCGCCCGGTCGACTTGGGTGGGGCCTGCTGGAAATAGGGCTCCTGCAGCCAGGTCTCCACCACGGCGTGATCGATGTGGCCACGGCTGGCCCAGGCGCCGCCGGCATCAAAGCTGTGGCGCCCGCCACTGAAGCGCTCCACCGCCAGGTCCACCAGGGTGTTGGCGGGGCCGCAGTCCCAGCCCAGCAGGCTGGCGTGACGCTCGGGACCGTGGGCTGGCGGGATCAGGGTGAGATTGGCGATGCCGCCGAGGTTGAGCACCCCCCTCCAGCCGTCGATGCGCCCCAGCAGCGCCGCATCGGCGGGAGGCACGAGCGGGGCCCCCTGGCCAGCGAGGGCCAGGTCGGCGGCGCGAAAGTCGTGCACCACAGCTCGTCCCAACCGGGCAGCCAGCCTGGTGGCCTGCAGCAACTGCCAGCTGTTGCCCTCGCGCTCAGGCGCTGGAGGGCGGTGCCACACCGTCTGGCCGTGGCAACCCACCAGCTCCGCTTGGCCGTGGGGATCGCAGGCCAGGGCGGCCTCCGCCTGCACGTCGGTGACGGCTTCGGCCAGTTCGAGGATGGCTGCGGCACTGCAGGGATCCCCCTGGCCAAAGGCGATCAGCCGCTGGCGCAGGTCGGCGGGGTAGGGCACCGCTGCGCGGCCGAGCAGTTCCCAGCGGGGTGTGGTGGCGGGGCCAGCAAAGCTGGCCAGCACGGCATCAACGCCATCGGCACTGGTGCCGCTCATCAGGCCCAGCACCTTCATGGGGGAAGAGAGGGCCATGACGGCCCCGCTTCAGGTCAGCCTCACTTGTTGGGCTGAGGGGTCATCCGCAGGTAGGGCTTCACTTCCGTGACACCCTTCGGGAACTTGACGCGGGCTTCGTCTGTGGAGATGGAGGGCACCACCACACAGTCCTCACCGTCCTTCCAGTTCACCGGCGTGGCGACCTGGTGGTAGTCGGTGAGCTGCAGCGAATCGATCACGCGCAGGATCTCGTCAAAGTTGCGGCCCGTGCTGGCGGGGTAGGTGATCTGCAGGCGCAGCTTCTTGTTGGGGTCGATGATGAACACCGAGCGCACCGTGAGGTTGTTGAGCGACTTGGGATGGATCATCCCGTAGAGATTGCTCACCGTCTTGTCGGCATCGGCGAGGATCGGGTAGTCGACGCTGGTGCTCTGGGTTTCGTTGATGTCACCGATCCAACCCTTGTGGCTCTCGGCGGAGTCGACACTCAGGGCGATGGTCTTGACGTTGCGCTTCTCCCATTCGGGGCGCAGGCGGGACACGACCCCCAGCTCAGTGGTGCAGACGGGGGTGTAGTCGGCGGGATGGGAAAACAGCACCACCCAGCTCTCGCCGGCGTAGTCATAGAAGTGGATCGGACCCAGCTGGGAT
>NZ_JADEWP010000275.1:0-2302 GCF_015207535.1 Cyanobium sp. LEGE 06143
GCCAGGCCATGGCCACACCGACCACCCGATCGACCGGCAAATCCGCCGCGGGAAGCAGCAGCCGTCGGGGCGTCAGCTAGCCATCGGGTTCCCAGAAATCAATGATTCCGGAGATGGTCAGATCGATCTGGGCATCGGGGATACCACAGGCGAAACGGGCGGCGGAGCCGCTGGAGGTGAACACCCAGTTGCCGACGGAGGCGCCGACGGGATCGACGGCCACTGAGAGCTTGCCTTTGACGTTGCGCAGCACCCTCAGGTTCCAATGGCCCATGCCACTGACCCGCTGGCTGCAGACGAGGGAGCCGGTCACCTGCATGATCTCCATCAGGTGCCTGCTCCCGGTTCCGAGCTGGGCGGTGGGGCCGCCGGTTTGGGGGCGTCGGGATCCCAGTGGTCGATGATCCCCACGATCGTGAGATCGCTGGGGTACGACTTGCTGCCGGCGGCTTCTCGGGCCGCCGAACTGCCCACGCAGATCACCCAGTCACCGGGGATGCAGCCCACGGCGTCCACCGCCACTTTCTTGGTGCTGCCATCCAGCACCACCTGCAGCAGCTTGTGCTCGAAACCGGGAATGCGGTTGGTGGAGACCAGGGGTTTGAGCACCTTGCAGATCAGCATCTCAATGACCTCCCGTGGCGGCGAACACGATGGTGGAGGCCACGATTTCGGCGGGAATGTGGCGATCCTGGTCGCGGATGGTGAGCAGGGCGTGCAGCAGGCCCTGCTGGCAGAGCTCGGCGTAGCGGCTCTCGATGGCGGCCTGCACCCGCTGGCAATGGCGCACGGCCCGCTCCCGGGCACCGGGCACCTGGCCGTGGTAGTCGAAGCGCACCACCACGGGCACCGGCAGGCCCCGGGACACATTCAGCCCCCGGAAGATCTTCACGCCCACATCCAGGTCTGCGGCGCCCTCTTCCACGGTGTCCATGTAGGCGAAGTAGGTGAGGTTGCGCAGATGGATTTCCTTGAAGCCGATCCCCACGCCGATGAAGCGCTCCGCATGGCTGGCGTCGTCGTAGGCGCCGCCATGGAACTGGCGCACGTAGTCGATCTGGGAGATGTTGTGCTCCAGAAGGCGGGCCACGAGGCTCACCATGCCGGGGTCAGGGGCGGAGGCCGCGGCCTGCCGCACCATCTGCTGCACCTGTTGGCGGGCCTGCTCTCGGTTCAGGTCGGCGGTGGCGGCATAGACGTCCTGGGCATCCAGCCAGCGCTCCAGGTTGGTGCTGCCATCCATGCCCGGTACATGCACCCGGATGGCATCGGTGTCGGTGTCGATGCCCAGCAGCAGCAGATCCACCGAGGCCCCGCAGCAGAAGCTGTTCTCCACCGCCTGCTGGAAGTCCTGCAGCCGCAGGAGCCCGCAGGAGGCCGCCAGGCTGTCGTCGCTGCCATGGGCGGCGCAGCCCTCATGGCTTGGATCCCTGGAACTGAAGTGGTACATCGCCACCTTCAGGTAGCGGGTGTCGGCATGGGCGAGATTGGGGATCCCCTCCCGATAGCGGAGGTGCTCGGTCTTCACCCAGCGGTTCACCGTGTTCTCCACATCGAACAGGGCACCGGCGTGGGGCCGGCGCCGCACAGAACTGAACGGCAGCCTCAGGCCATAGGCGATGGCGTGGGCCAGGCGTCCGTCGGCACAGGGGGTGATGTCGAGCAGGTGGAAGCCACACTCCAGCAGGAAGGCATTGAAGGCCTGGGAGGCCTCACTGCCGGCCTGGCCGCCAAGGGGATCCCGGTTGAAAAAGGCGGCGCTGGTCTGCTCGTAGGTCTCGAACACACACCAGGCAAACAGGGTGCGCATGTCGAGCTGGCTCACCCAGGCGGTTTCCAGGATCGGCAGGGGCAGGGCATAGCCCAGCTGGTCCTGGGCGATCGCCTGGGCCTGGTCCACGAAGTTGTCCTCGTGCTGCAGACCTGACAGCTGCTTGAGCACCGGCACGATGCGGTCGAAGGCCTGCTTCACTCCCTCGTCGTAGGCCTTCAGCGCCCGGTTGGCGTCCAGATCGGTGAGCGGATGGGTGCTGGAGCCGCGCCCGGCGCTGGCCTCGGCCCGGCTGGGGAAGGAACTGCTGAAGGCTGCTGTGCGCGTTCCGGACCGGCCGAGGCTGTTGGCCTTTGAACCGGAGAGGCGGGTCCGCTGCGCCCGGCTGGCGCCGCTCGGCGTTGCTGCAGGCCGGGCGGCCTGCATGGCGGCCCTGGCCCGGGTGCCCCGCAGGGGAACCGCGGGCTGGGCGCCGCTGTCAGCAGGGAGGATCTCCGGATCGCGGCTGGATCCCGGGCGGCGGCGCTGGGC
>NZ_JADEWP010000276.1:0-2283 GCF_015207535.1 Cyanobium sp. LEGE 06143
GCCGTGCGCCCCCGCGGCGGCGCACGGCGTTGGCCGGCACCCCACCGGCACCGCCGGCCGCCACCTGGCGGCTCTCCTGGCGATCCACCCGGGTGAGGCGATCCAGCCGCTGCTCGCGGCGGATGGCGGCCCCGCCACTGCGGGGGATGTCGCCCTGCACCAGCTCCTCGGGCAGCTCGGCCAGGAACACCGACGGCACCGCCGGCTCGCGCATGCCGCCCCAGAGGCGCCGCTCGCTGGCATGGGAGAGGAACAGCCGCTCCTTGGCGCGGGTGAGGCCCACGTAGCAGAGGCGGCGCTCCTCCTCCATGGCCGAGGGATCCTCCAGGGAGCGGTAGCTGGGGAACAGGCCCTGCTCCATCCCCACCAGGAACACCACCGGGAACTCCAGCCCCTTGCTGGCGTGCAGGGTCATCAGCGTCACCCGGTCCTGCTGGGTGTCCTTGCTGTCGGCGTCACTGGCCAGGGCCGCTGAGGCCAGGAAATCCTCGAGCGAGCCCTCCTCGTTCTCCTCCTGGTACTGCAGGGCGGCGTTCACCAGCTCGTTGAGGTTGCGGCGCCGGTCTTCCGCCTCATCGGTGCCCTCGGTGATCAGCTCGGCCAGGTAACCGCTCTGCTCCATCACCCGCTGCACCAGCTCCGAGGGGGCCGCGTCCTGGCTGCGGGCCTGCAGGTCGCTGATCAGTTCGCGGAACTGCAGCAGCCCCCGGGCGGAGCGCCCCCCCAGGGAGCGCACGGCCTCGGCGTCACTCACCACTTCCCAGAGGGGGATGCCCAGCTGGTTGGAGGCGTCGGTGAGACGCTCGATCGTCGTCTTGCCGATGCCGCGCTTGGGGGTGTTGAGCACCCGCAGCAGGCTCACGGTGTCGGCCGGATTCACCAGCAGCTTGAGGTAGGCGAGCATGTCCTTGATCTCGCGCCGGTCGTAGAAGCGCAGCCCCCCCACCACGATGTAGGGGATGCCCCAGCGCACCAGCGATTCCTCCATCGCCCGGCTCTGGGCGTTGGTGCGGTAGAGCACGGCCATGTCACCCCAGCGCAGCTCGTCGTGGGCGGCATCGAGCAGGCGCATGCGGTGCACCACCGCCTCGGCCTCGGCGATCTCGTCGTCGCAGCGGGTGAGGTGGATCGGCTCGCCCTCGCCGCGGGTGGGGCGCAGCACCTTGTCGATGCGCTCGGTGTTGTGGGCGATCAGGGCGTTGGCGGCCGCCAGGATCGTGGCGGTGGAGCGGTAGTTCGCCTCCAGCTTCACCATCGTGCGGGTGGCCTCATCGGCGGCGCCATCGCCGAAGTCGTCCTGAAAGCCCATCAGGATCGTGAAGTCGGCGGCGCGGAAGCTGTAGATGCTCTGGTCGGCGTCGCCCACCACAAACACCGAACGGCCCTGCCAGTTGTCGTAGCTGTCTGGGTCCTGGCCATCCGTCACCAGCAGCTTGATCAGGTCGTACTGGGTGCGGTTGGTGTCCTGGTATTCATCCACCAGCACGTGGCGGAAGCGGCGGTGCCAGTAGTGGCGCACCTGCTCGTTCTGGCTGAGCAGCTGCACCGGCAGCAGCAGCAGATCGTCGAAGTCGAGAGCGTTATTGGCGGCCAGGGCGCGGCGGTAGCGGCGGTAGGTCTCGGCCATCAGCTTGCCCCGCTGGCCGCCGGCATCGGCCTCCAGCTGCTCCGGCAGCCAGCCCTGGTTCTTGGCGTTGCTGATCGCCCAGCGCACCTTCTTGGGCTCGAAGCGCTTGGGGTCGAGGCCCAGCTCCTGGGTCACGATCTCCTTCACCAGGCTCTGGGCGTCGCCCTCGTCGTAGATCGAGAACTGGCGCGTCCAGCTGAGCCCCTCGGGATCGCGGAACTTGTCGATGTCGAAGCGCAGCAGCCGGGCGAACAGGGCGTGGAAGGTGCCGATCCAGAGGTCCTTGATCACCTCGCGGTAGATGCGGCTGCGCAGCTGGCGCTGCTCCTGGGGCGGCAGGGTGCTCCAGGGCTGGCCGAACTGGCTCTGGGCCAGCTTCTGGGCCAGCAGCAGCTCCAGCCGCTCCTTCATCTCCCTGGCCGCCTTGTTGGTGAAGGTCACMGCNCMGCAGCNMGSCCKGMTCNGGCGSMRTSRYSRCCNNGATSMSRTKGGCGMTSMGNRYSSGYGMSGSCNCCGSGTYYWSCYRCKGMYCGNNCMSCCGCYRCNCRCMASCMRGSRCCMGSTGTGGTGGTCCACCGCCTTGCGCTGGGCGTCGTTGAGGCCGGCCAGGAAGGCGCTCATCCAAAGGCCAGAAGTGCTGGCCGCACCCTAGGCAC
>NZ_JADEWP010000278.1:0-2272 GCF_015207535.1 Cyanobium sp. LEGE 06143
GCCACCGCGGCGGCAGCGATCGCCGAGCTGCTGCGGCCGGCCCTCGAGGCCAGCGGCTGGTGGCTGATCGGCCCGGCCCCGGCACCGGTGGCCCGGGTGGCTGGCCGCAGCCGCTGGCAACTGCTGCTGCACGGTCCTGCCGGCGCGCCCCTGCCCCTGCCGGGTGAGGCGGAGCTGCGGCGCTCCCTGCCGGCCGCCGTGGCCCTGGCGATCGATCCCGATCCGCTCAGCCTGTAGCTGCAGGCACCAGGCCTAGGCCGGCAACTGGGGCAGACCAAAACCCAGCTGCTGGCGCAGCCGACTCAGCGCGGCCACCAGCCCCAGGGCGAGCAGAATCAGCCCCGCCCCCAGGCCCAGGGGACTCCAGCGCCAGCAGCTGAGCTCCAGCCGGTTCTCGGCGCCCAGGCGCAGCGGCCAGCGCACGCCCCTGGTGCCAGGAATGGTCTGCACCGATTCCGGACCGGCCCGGCGGATCGCCGCCAGCCTGAGCGGCTCGAGGTCGAGGCTGAAGTCGGCGCCAGGCACGGGATCCGCGCCGCGCAGATCCACCGCCACCGACAGCCGCTGCTGMACCCCCAGCAGCCAGTTGCGCTCCTGCCAGCGCAGCTGCGGCACAGGCAGCTCCACCCCCGCCAGGCGAGCAGCGTCTTCGAGATTGGCCGCCAGCAACTCCAGGGCCTGGGCCGCCGGCATCGTGGCTCCCAGCACGTGGTCGTGACCGGGCTCACTGGCGCCGTCGGGCCTGAGGCCCGCCTGCTGCAGTGCCTGCAGCACGCCCCGCTCCCAGGGGGTCGCCACAGCCGTGGGGCCCCGCTCCAGCCGCTGGCCCACCTGCAGCCGGCCCGGTCCGTGGAAATGCAGCTCAGCGCGCACGCTGCCGCAGCCCCCCAGCAGCAGGCTGAGCAACAACAGCACCAGCACCAGGGCCGCGAAGCCCAGGGGCGCCCGGGTGGGGCCCACCGGCGGCGCCGGCGGCGGCGGCGGCCGTTGGGCGCGACGGCTGCGGGCCACCTGCTGCAGCCGGCCGGTGACCGATTCGGCCTCACCCAGCTCCGGCAGGGTGATCGACCAGCGGCGCGGTCGCTCCAGGGCCGGCGCCTCCAGCACCTCCAGCAGGTCCTTGGCCTGGGCGCGAAGGGTGGCATCGGAGCAGCGTTTCACCTGGCGGCAGCAGGCGATCGCCCGCACCGCATTGCCCTGCCCCATCCAGGCCGTGGCCATCAGCAGCTGGATCTGGGCCCCCTCCGGCGTGGCGGGCGGAAAGCTCGACACCAGGGGCTCCAGAGCGCCCAGGGCCTGGCCGTAGTCGCCGCGCTCCAGGCAGCGCCGGGCCCCGGCGCACGGATCCTCGACCTCCATGCTCACGGCCTGCCGTCCAGCAACTGGGGACTGCCCACCACCATCGTGCCGATGCCGGCATCGGTGAACACCTCCAGCAGCACGGCATGGGGGACACGGCCATCGATGATGTGGGCGGCGGCAACCCCCTGGGCCAGGGCCCGGATGCAGCACTCGGTCTTGGGGGTCATGCCCCCCTCCACCACGCCGCTGGCGATCAGCTCGCGGGCACCGGCCAGGGTGAGCTGGCGCACCAGGGTGGAGGGATCGTGGCGGTCGCGCAGGATCCCGGGGGTGTCGGTGAGCAGGATCAGCTTCTCCGCCTGCAGGGCTGCGGCCAGCTCCCCCGCCACCGTGTCGGCGTTGATGTTGTGGGCCTGGCCCTCGGGGTCGGCGGCCACACTGGAGATCACCGGCACGTAGCCGGCCTCGAGCAGGGGCAGCAGCACGGCGGGATTCACCGCAGCCACCTCCCCCACCAGGCCGTTGCGGCCCTCGCCGTAGGGCCTGGCCGTGACCAGGGACCCATCGCTGCCGCAGAGCCCCACGGCCCTGCCCCCCAGCCTGTTGAGGCCGTTGACGATCTGCTTGTTGACCCGGCCCACCAGCACCATCTCCACCACATCCATGGTTTCGGGGGTGGTGACCCTCAGGCCTCCCTTGAATTCGGGCTCGATCTGCAGACGGGCCAGCCAGTCGTTGATCTCCGGGCCGCCGCCATGCACGATCACCGGCCGCACCCCCACCGAGGTGAGCAGGGCCAGATCGCGGTACACAGCCTGCCTCAGATCGGCGCGGGCCATGGCGGCGCCGCCGTACTTCACCACCACCCGGCGACCTCGGAAGCGCTGGATGTAGGGAAGGGCCTCGCTGAGCACGGACACCCGCAGGGCATCGGTGTGGCTGATGGCGTTGTCGGAGCTCACGGCAACAG
>NZ_JADEWP010000279.1:0-2255 GCF_015207535.1 Cyanobium sp. LEGE 06143
GCCTGGCCCAGCGGATCGTGGCCGGGGAGGTGCCCGATGCCCTGTTGGGGCAGCGGCTGGTGGCCCTCGACCTGGGCGCCCTGATCGCCGGTGCCAAATTCCGCGGTCAGTTCGAGGAGCGCCTGCGTTCGGTGCTGGCGGAGGTGCGCGATGCCGACCCCGGCGTGATCGTGTTCATCGATGAGCTGCATGCGGTGGTAAGCAGCGACCGCTCCAACGCCGATGCCGGCAGCATCCTCAAACCGGCCCTGGCCCGCGGCGAGCTGCGCTGTGTGGGGGCCACCACACCGGAGGAGTACCGCCGCAGCATCGAGAAAGACCCCGCCCTGGAACGTCGCTTCCAGCAGGTGGTGATCCGCGAGCCCGGCATCGAGACCAGCGTGGAGATCCTGCGCGGCCTCAAGGAGCGCTACGAACTCCACCACGGCGTCACCATCACCGATGCCGCCCTGGCGGCCGCCGCCCGGCTGGCGGACCGCTATCTCGCCGATCGCTGCCTGCCCGATTCCGCCATCGATCTGGTGGATGAGGCCGCCGCCAACCTGCGCATGGAGGTCACCTCCAAACCGCGCCCGGTGGAGGAGGCCGAGGTGGCCTTGCGGCGGGTGGAGCTGGCCCTGCTCTCGGCCGAGGCGACGCCGGAAGCCGAACGGATCGCCCTGCAGGAGCAACGGCGCCAGGCCTCCGAGGCGCTGCAGGGCCTCAAGCAGCGCTGGCAGGCGGAGCGGCAGCGGGTGGCGGAGCTGCGCGAACTGCTCCAGCAGGACGAAGATCTGCGCCATGCCATCGCCGAGGCGGAGCGCTGCGGTGATCTCGAGGAGGCGGCCCGCCTCCAGTACGACCAGCTCCACGGCGTGCAGCAGCGCCGCCGCGACCTGGAGGAGGCGATGCAGACTGACGCCATGCTGCGCGAGCAGGTGGAGCCCGGCGACATCGCCGATGTGGTGGCCCGCCGGACCGGCATTCCGGTGCAGCGCCTGCTGGCCGGCGAACGCCAGAAGCTGCTGGAGCTCGACAGCCGCCTCGGCGAGCGGGTGATCGGCCAGCTGGAGCCCGTGGCGGCGGTGGCGGCCGCGATCCGGCGCGCCCGGGCCGGCATGCAGTCGCCGCGGCGGCCTGTGGGCTCGTTCCTGTTCCTCGGCCCCACCGGTGTGGGCAAGACCGAGCTGGCCAAGGCCCTGGCCGCGGCCCTGTTCGACGAGGACGAGGCCCTGGTGCGCCTCGACATGAGCGAATTCATGGAGCGCAATGCCGTGGCCCGGCTGGTGGGAGCCCCGCCCGGCTACGTCGGCTACGAGGAGGGGGGGCAGCTCACCGAGGCCGTGCGGCGCCGTCCCTATGCCGTGCTGCTGCTCGATGAGGTGGAGAAAGCCCACCCTGAGGTGTTCAACCTGCTGCTGCAGGTGCTCGATGACGGCCGGCTCACCGATTCCCAGGGCCGCACCGTGGACTTCCGCCACACGGTGGTGATCATGACCAGCAACCTGGCCAGCCGGGCGATCCTCGACCATGCCCGCGGCGCCTTGGACGGAGCCCAGGTGGAGCAGGCCATGGACCAGGCCCTGGCGGCCAGCTTCCGGCCCGAGTTCCTCAACCGCATCGACGAGGTGATCCGCTTCCGGCCTCTCTCGGAGGCCGATCTCGAGCGCATCGTGCGGCTGCAGCTGGCCGAGCTGGCCGCCCTGCTGGCGGAGCAGCAGCTGCAGCTGGAGGTGGAGGAGCCGGTGGTGCAGGCCCTCGCGGCCCAGGGCTATGAGCCGGAGTACGGCGCCAGGCCCCTGCGCCGGGTGCTGCGCCGCCGTATCGAGAATCCCCTGGCCACTGAGCTGCTGGAGGACCGCTACGAGGGGGCCCGGGGCGTGCATATCAGCCTCCGAGAGGGCGCCGGCGCTGGTCTGTGCTTTGAGCCGCTGGGGAAGGGCGTCCGGTAGGGTGATTGTTTGCCGAGTCGCGCGGATGCCCGCGTGCGTCAGCGCCCGTGTTGTCCGACCCCAACAGCCCCGATCCCAACAGCTCCGACCCCAACCGCTCCCCACGCAGCGTTGCGGCTGAGCAGGCTGCCTCTGAACAGGTGGCGGCTGAGTCCACTGCAGCTGCAGCGGCTGTCGCTGACGGCTCGGAGGCCCAGCAGCTGGCAGCGGCCGAGGCGGCCAGTCCCAAGGGGTTCGGTGCCGCCACCCTGGCGGAGCTGCGCCGGGTGGTCTGGCCCAGCCGCCAGCAGCTGTTCAGTGAGTCGGTGGCGGTGATCCTGATGG
>NZ_JADEWP010000033.1:0-17360 GCF_015207535.1 Cyanobium sp. LEGE 06143
CATTCAATAGCGAACACCTGTACTAGCACTTGTTGGTTCGCTTGTCGCCCCTGCTGCTGCCCTCCTCCTCTCGGCTTCTTGCTCACCAGATGGCTACGCCGCAGCTCATGCTGCCATCGGGGCATCAGCCCAGGCGCCACCTGCCCCTCCTGCTGCAGGCATTGCCTGGGTGAGACCCGGCTCCAGCAGCCACCTGGTGCGTCCCGCTGCGCGTGCCGACTGCAGGCACCGCCTGCTGTGGCTTGCTGTGGCTTGCTGTGGCCGCCCCAGCTGCCACCTAGCAGCACTACTTCGACTGTGCTCAAGCTCCCCTCGGACTCCAGTTGAAGGAGCCCGTGACCACCGTGCGTTGGTCGAGCACCGCCAGCTTGTGGTGCATCTTGTCGCCGCTGGCCAGGCGCGGGGTGCCGACTCCCTCCAGGGGTTGGCGCTGGGGGGCGTTGCCTGCCTCCAGGGCACAGCGGTGATCGGGCAAGGCCACCCCCAGCAGATCCAGCACTTCGCTGAAGGAGCGGTTGGCAAAGCCCGGGTCAGCCAGCAGCCTGATCTCCACGCCGCGGCGGTGCAGCTGCCCCAGGGTGTTGCCCAGCTGCTGATCGGAGAACACGAACAGGGCCAGATCGGCGCTGCGGCGCGTCTGCTTCAGCAGGCTGTCCAGTTGCTCCACGCCATTGGCGCGATCGCGGCGCCGATGGGGCGCGAACAGCACCGCCACGGGGGTGCCTCGCACCCGCACCCTCTGCAGCCCGGGGCTGTCCTTGCCAAGGCCGAAGCGGCTGTCGGCTGCGCCCCCCGGACCATCCCCCCACAGGCGATGGAATTCAGCGCGGAACAGCTCGGCCAGCTCCGGGCTCTCGATCTGCAGCAGGTGGTTCACGTTGCCGCGGGTCTGGGGGGCGCCCGCATCGCCATGAAGTCCGGACGCGGTGAAGTTGGCGGAGCCCGTCACCACCACCGCCTCATCGATCACCAGGAACTTGTGGTGCATCAGACCACTGCCGGCGCTGCCATCGGCGGTGTCGTCCAGCATCGGCACTCCGCCGCGCCGCAGGATCGCCACCGCATCCCCCCCGCCGAGGGCCTGGAGCTGCTGATGCCGCCGCCGCTCCCGCTGGGACAGATCGGCCAGATGCTGCTCCGACCACGCCTGGCTGTAGGTGTTCTCCAGCACAACCTGCACCCTGATGCCCCGCCGTTGCTGGGCGACCAGGGCCTCGGCCACCCTGGGCAGGGAGAGTTCCTGCATCGCCACCAGGATGCTGCGCCGGGCGGAGCTGATGGCGTTGAGCAGCATGGCCTCCAGGTCATCGCCCTGGCGCCACTCGCCGCTCACCGGGCTCCGGTAGCGGTTGCCCGACCGGTGGTTGAACGCCACGGTGAAGCCCCGGGGCAGGGGCGGCTCGGGTTCAGGGGCACCGCCGACTGTGGCCACGGCTGTGCAGCCCACCAGCAGCCCGGAGGCCGCCAGCAGGGCCAGGCTCAGACCACGGCGGACCCTGGTGGTGGTCGTCAGAAGCTCACCCGCCATTTCCTAATGTCTACGGCTGGCAGCAGTGTTGCCTCAAGCGCCCGATCAGGGCCTGGAACCTAGTGGTGAGAGGGCATCTCAGCCGTACGCAGCATCAGCACGAACCAGAGGGTACCCACCACCACGGCCGTGAGCACCGCTGCTGGCAATCCCACCCAGCGCAACACCAGGGGAACCGCCACCGGGAAGGCGAGGGCCCCGGCGAGGGGAGTGATGGCAACCACAAGGCGCATCGGTGTGGCGGGGGTGGGCACAGCCAAGTCAGGTCAGAACCACTCGGCTACAGCCTGGTCGGCCGGGTTGCTGTTGTCTTCCGGAGTGGTGCGACTGAATTCGAGTGTGATGTTGCGGCTCTGATCGCCGTCTGCGGCCACGGCCTCGATGGGATAGATCTGGCGGCCGTCGCGGAAGGGCACCTGCACCCGGAAGGTGCCGTCGGCAGACAGGGGCACGTCCTCGCCGCCGATGGCGAGCTTGGCCGAGGGGTCAGTGGCGCCGTAGACAATCAGCTCGGCGTCGGCCACCAGCCAGAAGGAGCGCTGACGCGGCGCCACGCCTCCGATGCCGGACTCACTGCGGCCGCTGGCCCAGATGCCGGCGCCGGAGGCATTGAGGCCGCCGCTCTCAAAGCCTGTCGTGTCGAGCTCATGGAAGGCCTCGGAACCTCGCCTGATCTGCCGCCACTGGGATGTGGCGCTCTGGTAGAGCCGCTCGTGCAGATCCTGATCAGCTCCTGCAGGGGAGGTCGACGGCGTTGCAGCGGCACTGATCGCTGCTGGAGCCGTCGAACCGGTCTCGAGCGTGAAGGGGACGAACTGGTCGAGGATCTGGTCGCTGGGGTGGAGGGCCGGAACCCGGGCAACAGAGGAGAAGGCCAGTGAGATCCAGCCGCCCGCCGAGCCCTTGCGGTAGCCCAGCTCGACCCGGTAATCGCGATCACTCAGGGGCACCGGCAGGTACCACTCGGTGGCGTGACTGTCGACGATCACCTCCTGGAGGGTATGGGGGTGGGCGGAGCCGCCCGAGAGGCCGGTCACATCGGCAAGCCTCAGGCAGAGCTGGTTGGCCCCTGCGGCAAAGGCGGCGTTGCGATCGGCTTCGGTGATGTCCCAGAACACGTAGGCCCACTGCGGGTCGCGGGGCAGGAACACCACGCTGGTCTCAGCCGTGGGCTGGGGGGCCGGCGGCATGTCGGCCTCAATCGACTTCAGCGATGGACTCTCGGCCTGGGAAGCAGCACTCCCCTGCACCTGGCCGAACCCCTCATTTGGCTGGTCGTCCTTGCGGGCCCCAATCTCAGAGACCAGCTCATCCTTTGACTTACGGCTGTAGAGGGTCACGCCCAGATCGCTGGCAATCTGGCGCAGTTGCCGGAGCGTCATACGGGCCAACGAGGAAAGGGCTTGGCTCACTGCGTAAGGATTCGTTTGGGATCAGTGTGATGCACTTTTCACCTGACGGCCCCGTCCGCTCTTGTGGGGTCAGCATCCACTGACCAGGACTCACGCTCCGGTCCCGCCAGCGATCACGGCAGCCCTGCCGGCGGAGCCCCCCCAGCCGCCCAGGGTCATGGCCACCGCCATGAAAAAAGCGGCCTTGGGCCGCTTGGTTTCTGAGTTTTGAGCGGTCGCGTCAGCGGCCGATGCTGCGGTAAGGCACCTTGGCCAGGTAGTTGATGTCGGCAGCGGAAGCGGCGCTGCTGGCACGCATCGCCGGCAGGCTGCGCACCCAGGGCAGATAGTCCTCGGGGAAGCCGCCACGGCGCTGGCGGGAGCGCTCCGGGTAGGCCTTGGCCGTGCCCGTGTACACCACCTGGGGGAAGCCCAGGATGCTGCGGTAGTAGGCGTCGTAGCGGGGGCTGGTGATGTTGAACGGGGTCTCGCCCAGATCCCGGCTGCCCACCACCCGGTTGCGGTGGTAGGGCACGGTGTCATAGCCGAAGCTGCCCAGGTACTCCTCCGAATCGAGGATGTCGTCCACCATGCCCTTGACCCCGCGGGTCATCAGCACGGCCGACCAGGCGATCTCCTCAGACTTGCCATGGGTGGGGCGGCCCAGTAGCTTCTCCACCAAGTGACGGGCCACCTTGTAGTTGCTGTTCAGGTTGTAGAAGCTGCGGTTGAAGGTGTCGGAGAGGCAGAGGGAGCGGATGAAGTCCCGCACCGTGATCTGGCCGTCCCGCAACTGCGACTCGAGGGTGCGGTCGCGGTCCACCTTGAAGGCATGGAAGAAAATCTGGCGGTACGCCGCTTCGATCACGAAATTCTGATCTTCGCGGTCGATGGCCTTGTCCATGGCCGCAGCCTTGGGATCCTCATCGGAACCCACCCGCAGAGGGTCCACCCGCGAGTTCTGGGTGGTGGGTGCGTACTTCAGGAGGGGCAGGGCCACGCGATTTCAGCATCCGTCGGCCGTGATCGTAGAAGTGCCGCCCCAGCCCTACCGCCGCAGTCCCGGCAGGACTCACAGTCCGTAACGTTTACCAGCCCAGCGGTGAGAGGCTCTGGCCGGCGTTGAGGCGCTCCTTGCCCGCCGTGGCGGCGGGCCGGGGATCAGCCAGGATCCTGGTTTCCACACAGAACGACGCGGTGTTGGAGAGGCCTTCCACGGTGCTGGTGCGCAGCCGCACGTTGGGACCGGCAAAGCTGAAGCGCTCCAGGCTGTTCATCGTCTCGTAGCTGGTGGTGAGCAGCAGCCCATCGCGCTCATCCATGGCGAAGTGGCCGGCCACGGGAGCCGTTTCGGCGTAACCCCTGTCGCGCAGCAGCAGCCCCTGGCGGCCTGCCGCATCGGTGGGGATCAGCCCGAAGACGCTCTCGCCCTCATGGGCCTCGCCGGCCTGGTCCCAGGCCATCGAGGCGTTCCAGGTGACGCGGCAGCCCCCCACCAGCCCGCCGGAGGGCTGGCCGTGCAACGCGGCGATGGCGATCAGGCGCGGATCGTCAGCGGCGAGTTCCACCACTTCGATCCAGGAGCCGCCCGCCTCCGCCCGGCGATGGAGCAGGTGGTGGCTGCTGCGCTGGGAGCGCCAGCGGCCGCAGCTCAGCCGGAAGAAGCCGAGGGCATCGGCGATGGCGTCAGTCACGCGGGCAGGGCAGTTGGCACGATGATCGCAAGCCAGGGGACGAAACGAGGTGGTGATCGGCGTGGCGGCGGCGCTTTGGGCCGCCCTCGGCTGGACCCTCGCCAGCAGTCTGTGGCGACGGCTCCCCCCCTCCCTGGGGGCGGCGCGGCTGAACCTGCTCAAGAACCTGCTGGCCCTGGCCCTGCTGGCCGTGCCCCTGGCCCTAGTGGTGGGCGCCCCCGGGCTCTCCGCCCTGCCCGGCACAGGCCTGGCCCTGCTGGCCGCCAGTGGGGTGCTGGGCATCGCGGCGGGCGACAGCCTCTTTTTCGCGGCTCTGCGGCGCCTGGGCACCCGCCGCACCCTCACGGTGGAGGCCGGCGGCCCCGTCCTCACCGCAGCGGCGGCGGCACTCCTGCTCGGGGAGGCGCTGGGCCCGCAGCAGTGGGCCGGGATCGGCCTGATCAGCGTTGCCCTGGTGCTGGTGGCCCGTCAGGGCTCCCCTGCCGCGGTCGGCGCTGCGGGGCCGCCGGCAGCGGCCGGGCTGCTGCTGGCTGCGGCGGCGATGGTCTGCGGCAGTGCCGGCGCCCTTCTGGCCCGGGCGGCCCTCCAGGGCGGTGCGATCAGCCCCTTGGCGGCCACGGGCCTGCGCCTGGCTGCGGCCAGCCTGGTGATGCTGCCCTTGCTGCCCGGCCTGGTGCGCCGCTGGCGACGGCCCGCCGGCGCCTGCGCCCGCAGTACCGGCTCGATGCGCTCCCTCTGGGGGCTGGTGCTGCTGGCCACCCTGCTGGGCACGGTCGGCGGGATCGCCCTGCAACAAGTGGCCCTGAGCCGCCTGCCAGCAGGACTGGCGGTGTCCTTGCTGGCCACGGCGCCGGTGATGGCCGTGCTGCTGGCGCCGCTGGAGGGAGACAGGCCACTGCTGAGCGGCTGGCTGGCGGCCCTGGCTGCCCTGGCCGGGGTGGTGCTGCTGGTGAGCTGATCGACTCAGCCCAGGGGCAGGTGGTGGTCAGGAACCAGCGTCATCGATTCTGAGGCGCTGATCTGCGGCGGCCTTGGCGCTCTGGCACAGCTCAGGGAGCTCCAGGGCCAGGGCCGTGCTGCCCAGGCCCGACGCGATTGACTCGAGCTGGCGGCCTGCGGCCTCGAGCTGATCCAGAAAGGTGTGCCGAAAGGAGGGGTCGTCGCTCAGCTGTGGCACCCCGCAGGCCCAGTGGTTCAGGGCAGTCCGATCAGGGGGCGCCCCCTCCCGCCGTGCGGCGATGGACTGGAGGGTGCGCAGGCCATGGGCCAGAAGCCTGAGGTGATGCCGCTCCAGGGCGGGGAGCAGGGTGGCCTCCAGCTCGGCCAGCTCGTTGGCGCTGAGCGGACCTTGCATCCCTTGCCTGGGGGAAGCGGGCATGGCGGGCGTGCTCAGGAGGCGACGGCGGGCTGGAGCCGGAACCCGCAGGAGTGCCCTGCTTCCAGCCGCCACTGCACCCTCTCCACCAAGCAGTCGGGGAAGGTTTCGCGGATCAGGCGCAGTTCCTGGTCACAGACGCAGGGAAACTGCTCGGCGATCCGCATCACGGAGCAGTGGAATTCCTGGATCACCCAGGAGTGGCCATCGGGATCGGGGCTGCACTCGGCCACATAGCCCTCCTGCCGCCTCAGGTCCACGAGCCGCTCAAGCCGCTCCTTCAGGCTGCCTGCCCCCACATGGCGGCGGTACGACTGGGCTTTCTGGCTTCCCTGCTGGCAGAGCAGCAGGTTCACGGTCTCCTCGGAGAGCGACTCCGTCATCGACTGGAGCAGACCGAGGGCAAAATCCTCGCTTCCGTCTGGAAACCGGCCCTGCCCCTGGGCGGTGAGATGCCACTGGTTGCTCGGGCGCCCAGGACCGGCGGCACTGAGGCTGGAGTGCACGAGCCCCTCCTCCTCCAGAGTGCGCAGGTGGCGCCGCATCACTTGCACGGAGACATCCAGCCGCTGGGCCAGTGCCGCTGCCGTGGACTCTCCATGGCGCAGGAGCAGGGCCAGGGCCGCCTCCCGGGTGGAGGAGGGTGTGGTGTCGGCGCTGTTCACTGCGGCGCCAGGGGCTGGTGAACGGCCCACAGACGCGAAGCAAGCCGCGGAGGTGTCACTGATGACTGGAGTGGCGAGGCCATCCGGGGCTGAACCTGAAACGATTGCAGTGGTCGGGGTGCTGTAGGCGATGGGTCATCGCATCACTCACACCGGGTGCCAACACGATGCCACGGGTTCGCGGCGATTGGGTGGCCAGACCCGCCAGCCCTCACCTGGGCGGCACAATGGGAGAGCACCCACCCCCAGGATCTGTGCCCTAAGCTGCGGGAAAGGAAACCTAAGGGTTTCGTAATCAGCGGTTTTGGTCAGGTTGGCCGCTTCAGAGCCGATCCTGAGTCTCCTTGCTCAAGCCGGCACTTCGGCCTGTTGAGATCAACGCCCAGCGTCCTCGCTTTCCTGCCCGGGTTCCTGCTGCCACGCCTGTCAGCTCTCTTCTGCCCTCCCTCTGTCGCCCTTCTCCCTCCATGTCTGATTCCGCCGCCGCCAGCTCCGCACCCAGCCCCGAGAGCCTGGAGGTGATCCGGAAGTTTGCTGAGACCTACGCCCAGCGCACCGGCACCTACTTCTGCAGTGATCCGGGGGTGACGGCGGTGGTGCTGGAGGGCCTGGCCCGCCACAAGGAGGACCTCGGCGGTGCCCTTTGCCCCTGCCGCCACTACGAAGACAAGGAGGCTGAGGTGGCGCAGGCCTTCTGGAATTGCCCCTGTGTGCCGATGCGGGAGCGCAAGGAGTGCCACTGCATGCTGTTCCTGACCGAAGACAACCCTTTCCGCGGTGAGAAGCAGTCCATCAGCATCGAAGAAATCAAAACCCTCGCCGCCGGCTGATCCACCGCTTTTCCCAACATGTCTACAGCCACCGTCGGAGAACTTGTTTCTCAGCCTTATAAGTATGGTTTCGTCACTGACATTGAAACCGATAAGATTGCCAAGGGCCTCAGCGAGGACGTGGTTCGGCTGATCTCCGCCAAGAAAGAGGAGCCTCAGTTTCTGCTTGATTTCCGTCTGCGTGCCTACCGGCAGTGGCTGCAGATGCAGGAGCCCGATTGGGCGGCACTGGGCTTCCCGGCCATTGATTACCAGGAGATCATCTATTACGCCGCTCCCAGACAGCAGGAGAAAAAAGCCAGCCTCGATGAGGTGGATCCCAAGCTGCTGGAAACCTTTGACAAGCTCGGCATCCCCCTGGGTGAGCAGAAGCGGCTTTCCAACGTGGCTGTGGATGCCGTGTTCGACAGCGTGTCCATTGCCACCACCTTTCGCGAAAAGCTCGCCGAAGACGGTGTGATTTTCTGCTCGATCAGCGAGGCTGTCAAGGATTTCCCCGAACTGATCGAGGCTTACCTGGGCACGGTGGTGCCCACCAACGACAATTTCTTTTCAGCACTCAATTCCGCCGTCTTCAGCGATGGCTCTTTTGTGTTCATCCCCAAGGGTGTGGCGTGCCCGATGGAGCTGTCCACTTATTTCCGCATCAACTCCGGAGATACCGGCCAGTTTGAGCGCACCCTGATTGTGGCTGAGGAGGGTGCCTCCGTGAGTTACCTCGAAGGCTGCACGGCACCGATGTTTGACACCAACCAGCTACACGCTGCAGTGGTTGAGCTGGTGGCCCTCGATGACGCCTCCATCAAGTATTCCACCGTGCAGAACTGGTATGCCGGCGATGAGAATGGGAAAGGAGGCATCTACAACTTCGTCACCAAGCGGGGCCATTGCCGCGGCGAGCGCAGCAAGATCAGTTGGACCCAGGTGGAAACCGGATCAGCCATCACCTGGAAATACCCCAGCTGCGTTCTGCAGGGAGCTGATTCCGTCGGTGAGTTCTATTCAGTGGCCCTCACCAACAACCGTCAGCAGGCTGACACCGGCACCAAGATGGTGCATGTGGGCCCCCGCACCCGCTCCACGATCGTGAGCAAGGGCATCAGCGCCGGCCACTCCTCCAACAGCTACCGCGGCCTGGTGCAGATCGGCCCGAAAGCCCTGGGTGCCCGTAATTACAGCCAGTGCGATTCGATGTTGATCGGCGATCAGGCTGCTGCCAACACCTACCCCTACATCCGCTGCCAGCAGCCCGAGGCCGCTGTGGAGCACGAGGCCAGCACCTGCCGCATCTCGGCAGACCAGCTCTTCTATCTGCAGAGCCGCGGGATCGGCTTTGAAGAGGCGGTGTCGATGATGGTGAGCGGCTTCTGCCGCGATGTGTTCAACCAGCTGCCGATGGAGTTTGCCGCCGAAGCCGACAAGCTGCTGGCCCTCAAGTTGGAGGGATCGGTGGGTTAGGCCTCTCCACCACCTCTCCCCTGTTGCTCCAACTGTTCAGTCCAGCTTCCGCACCGTCCAGCCCCCCGTTCTGTTTCTGATTTTCCGTGATTCGCCCAGACGCCCCCGTACTCCTAGAGATCCGTGACCTGCAGGCTTCGGTGGAGGACCAGCCCATCCTCAAGGGGGTGAACCTCACGATCAGAGCCGGTGAGGTGCATGCCGTGATGGGCCGCAATGGCAGCGGCAAGAGTACCCTCTCCAAGGTGCTGGCCGGTCACCCCGCCTACACCGTCACCGGCGGCTCGGTCCACTACCGCGGCGACAACMTGCTSGAGCTGGATCCGGAAGAGAGGGCCCGCATCGGACTCTTCCTCGGCTTCCAGTACCCGGTGGAGATTCCCGGGGTGAGCAACCTCGAGTTCCTGCGGGTGGCCACCAACGCCCGCCGCAGCCAGCAGGGTGCCGAGGAGCTCGACACCTTCGCCTTCGAGGATCTGGTGCGCGAGCGCCTGGCGGTGGTTCAGATGGACCCCGCCTTTCTCGATCGCAGCGTCAACGAGGGGTTCAGCGGCGGTGAGAAAAAGCGCAACGAGATCCTGCAGATGGCCCTGCTGGAACCTGTGGTGGCCATCCTCGATGAAACGGATTCCGGCCTCGACATCGATGCCCTGCGCATCGTGGCCGGCGGCGTCAACCAGCTCGCCAGCCCTGACAATGCCACCCTGTTGATCACCCACTACCAGCGCCTGCTGGAGGTGATCACCCCGGACTATGTGCACGTGATGGCGGCTGGTCGCATCCTGCGCAGCGGTGGCAAGGAGCTGGCTCTTGAGCTGGAGCGCACCGGCTATGACTGGGTGGACGAGCAGGTCGCCCGCCTCGAGGCAGCTGCCGAGCGCCAGCCTTTGGAGGTGGGCTGATGGTGGCCAGCTCCCGAGCTCCTGTCGCCCCTGCTCCCACTGCCGGCACTGAGGCCTGGCTCAGCGCCCTGGCCGGGGCAGCGCTGCCCACCCGCCGCCAGGAGGACTGGCGCTTCACCGATCTTTCGGCGCTGCAGAACCTGCCCCAGTGCCTCGCTGCTCCCGCCACCAGCTGCTGGGATCTGGAGACGCTGCCGGCCGGCATCAGCCGCCTTTCCGCCGAGGCGGCGGCTGCCGAGCAGGGCCGCTCGCTGGCGGCCACCGGCTGCAGTGAGCACTGGCCGGTGCGGCTGAATGCCGGTGCTGATCCGGCCCTGCTGGCCCTGCGGGTGAGTGGCTGCGCCGATCCCCTCGAGCTGTTGTGGCAGGCCGGTGCCGGCGAGGGTCTGCGGGCCAGGCGGCTGCTGCTGGTGCTGGAGCCGGGGGCGAGCCTCGATCTGTTTCTGCTGATCACCGCCGCCGGCCCCCAGGCGCTGAGCCTGGTGATCGAGGTGGCGATGGCCACCGACAGTCGCCTCAACTTCGGCAGCCTGGCCATCGGCAAGGGCGGCCAGGCCACCCTGCTGGCCCACACGGCCATCCGCCAGGCCTCCGGCAGCCAGCTGAAGCTGGTGAACGGCAGCTCTGGCTGGGCGCTGCTGCGCCAAGAACCCCGCTTGGTGCAGACCGATGGCGCCGCCCACGCCTGCCTGCGCGGGCTGCAGCTCGTCGATGGCGAGCAGGTGGCTGACACCCATAGCCATGTGTGCTTCGAGGGCCCGGCCGGCAGCCTCGACCAGCTGCACAAGGTGGTGGCCGATGATCGCGGCCGCAGCGTGTTCAACGGTGCTGTGCAGGTGCCCCGGGTGGCCCAACAGACCAATGCGGCCCAGCTGAGCCGCAACCTGCTGCTCTCCGACCGCGCCAGGATTGACACCAAGCCCGAACTGGAAATCGTGGCCGATGACGTCAAGTGCGCCCACGGCGCCACCGTGAGTCGCCTGCAGCGCGAGGAGCTCTTCTACCTCCAGAGCCGTGGCATCGCCGCCGCCCAGGCCGCCGCCCTGCTCAAGCGCGGCTTCTGTGAGGAGGTGCTGCGCGAGCTGCCCGCTGCCGCCGCCCGCCATCGCCCGCTCCAGAGCCTGCTGGGAGAAGCCTGAAGCTCCATGCCGATCACCTCCGCCATCGCCCAGGCTGCCGCCAGCCCCGACAGCGCCCCCCTCTCCAGTCCTGCGGGAGCGGAGCCGGCCGTGATGGCGCCTGACAACCTGGCCCTGCAGACGCGGCCCGACTTTCCCCTGCTCGCCCAGACGGCCTGCCTCGGCCAGCCGCTGATCTATCTCGATCACGCCGCCACCAGCCAGAAGCCGCGGCAGGTGCTCTCGGCCCTGCAGCGCTACTACGACCACGACAACGCCAACGTGCACCGGGGCGCCCACCAGCTGAGCGCCAGAGCCACGGAGGGCTTTGAGGGCGCCAGGGCCAAGACGGCCGCCTTTGTGGGTGCGGCCAGCCCCCGGGAGATCGTGTTCACCCGCAATGCCAGCGAGGCGATCAACCTGGTGGCCCGCACCTGGGGCGAGGCCAACCTCAAGCCGGGCGATGAGATTCTGCTCTCGGTGATGGAGCACCACAGCAACCTGGTGCCCTGGCAGCTGCTGGCCGCCCGCACCGGCTGCGTGCTGCGCCATGTGGGCCTCACGGCCACCGGCGAGCTCGACCTCGACGATCTGCGTGCCCAGCTCAATGACCGCACCCGGCTGGTGAGCCTGGTGCAGGTGAGCAACACCCTCGGTTGCCTCACGCCGATCGCCGAGATCGCGCCCCTGGCCCATGCCGTGGGGGCACTGCTGCTGGTGGATGCCTGCCAGAGCCTGGCCCACCTGCCGGTGGATGTGGCCCGTCTCGACTGCGACTTCCTCGTGGGCAGCTCCCACAAGCTGTGCGGCCCCACGGGCATGGGCTTCCTCTGGGCCCGCGAGGCCCTGCTGGAGGCGATGCCGCCCTTCCTGGGGGGCGGCGAAATGATCCAGGACGTGTTTCTTGACCACAGCAGCTGGGCTGAACTGCCCCACAAGTTCGAGGCGGGCACCCCGGCGATCGGCGAGGCGATCGGCATGGGGGCCGCCCTCGACTATCTGCAATCGATCGGGCTGGAGCGGATCCACCGCTGGGAGCAACAGCTCACCCGCCGCCTGTTCGAGCGGCTCAACGCCATCGACGGGGTGACGATCCTGGGGCCCACTCCAGACCAGCAGCCCGATCGCGGTGCCCTCGCCGCCTTCACCGTGGAGGGCCTGCACGCCAATGATCTGGCGGCTCTGCTCGACTCGGCCGGGATCTGCATCCGCAGCGGCCACCACTGCACCCAACCGCTGCATCGGCTCTACGGGATCCCCGGCTCGGCGCGGGCCAGCCTCAGTTTCACCACCTCCCCCGAGGAGATCGACCGCTTCGCGGAGGAACTGGAGGGCACGATCGGCTTCCTGCGCGAGCACAGCTGAGATCGGGCCCCCGGGCCCACCTTCCCTCTCCCATGCTGCTGCTTCCCGAGCGCAAGGCGCTGTTCCTGCACATTCCCAAGACCGGGGGGCAGACCATCGAGCGCCTGCTCGGTTTCCCCCACTGCCACCAGCATCACTCCAGCAAGGGCCTGCCCAGTGACTGGCAGCGCTGGTTCCGCTTCACCTTCGTGCGGCACCCGGTGGATTGCTTCATCAGCGCCTGCAACTACTACGTGGACATGGCGGGGCGCCATCAACGCCGCTACCGGCAGCCCGCCGAGCGGGGTGTGATCGCCAGCTTTCGGCTCTGGTTGCTGGAGGAGAAGCCCAGCCTGCCGCAGGTGGTGGAGGCACTGCAGGCCCAGGATCTCTACCGCCGGCATGCTGGCTTCGCGCCCCAGCTGCGGCGCATCAGGGCTGTGCAACCCCAGTTCCTGGGACGGTTCGAACGCTTTGCCGACGATGTGAACACGGTGCTGACACTGCTCGATGTGGACGCCAGGCTCGAGGCGGGGGCGCCGCGCATCAACGCCTCGAAGCGGCACTATCGGCAGGTCGATCTCGATGGGCCTGCCCTGCAGGCGCTCAGCCGCTTGTATCGGGCTGATTTCCAGCAGCTGGGCTACAGGCCCGCCCCTCCCACTGCCCTTCCCAACGATGAACATTGACGGCCAGGCCTGGCGCACCATCTGGCTGGAGCCCGATGGCCGTTCGGTGGGGGTGATCGACCAGACCCTGCTGCCCCATCGCTTCACCACCCGCCAGCTCAGCAGCTGTGACGCGGCGGCCGAGGCGATCCGCACGATGGTGGTGCGGGGGGCGCCCCTGATCGGTGTCACGGGGGCCTATGGGCTGATGCTGGCCCTGCAGAGCGACCCCAGCGACACCGCCCTCGCCCAGGCCTACGACCAGCTCAATGCCACCCGGCCCACGGCCGTGAACCTGCGCTGGGCCTTGCAGCGGGTGCGGCAGCGGGTGCAGGCCTTGCCGGAACGAGAGCGGGCCGAGGCGGCGCGTCTCGAGGCCGCGGCGATCGCCGAGGAGGACGTGGCCATGTGCGCGGCCATCGGCGACCACGGCCTGGCGCTGTTTCAGGCCTTGGCCGCGGGCCGAGCGCTCGAACGGCAGGGGCGGCCGTTCCAGGTGCTCACCCACTGCAATGCCGGCTGGTTGGCCACGGTCGACTGGGGCACGGCCCTGGCGCCGATCTACAAGGCCCACCGCGCCGGCCTGGACCTGCACGTGTGGGTGGACGAGACCCGGCCCCGCAACCAGGGAGCCAGCCTCACCGCCTTTGAGCTGGGCCGGGAGGGGGTACCCCACACCGTGATCGTGGACAACGCCGGCGGTCACCTGATGCAGCACGGCCTGGTGGACGCCGTGATCGTGGGCACCGACCGCACCACCCGCAGCGGCGATGTCTGCAACAAGATCGGCACCTACCTCAAGGCCCTCGCCGCCCACGACAACGGCGTGCCCTTTTACGTGGCCCTGCCGGGCTCCACCATCGACTGGAGCCTGCGCGACGGCCTCGCGGAGATTCCGATCGAGGCTCGCTCCGGCAGTGAGGTGACCCAGATCAGCGGTCGCCTGCTCAACACCGGTGCCATCGCCGCTGCTGGAGAGTCCGCTGCCATGGAATCCGCCACGGTGGCCCTCACTCCGGAGGGCAGCGAGGGCTTCAATCCGGCCTTCGATGTCACCCCGGCCCGGCTGGTGACAGCCCTGATCACCGAACGGGGCGTGGCCCCGGCCAGCGAGGCCGGCCTGGTGGGGCTCTATGGGGACCTGGGCGGTGCGGGCAGCTCGGGCAGTTCGGGCGGCGCGGGAGGTCAGGGAGGTTTGCAGTAGAGGCCAGCCCCGCTGGTCTTTAGCCTCGGGATTCCCGCGCCTCCGCCCATGGCCAGCCCGGAGCTCGAGCTGCGCCAGGCCTTGGTGCTGGCGGCCCGGCGGATGAACAGCGCGGGGATCAACCAGGGCACCTCCGGCAACCTCTCAGCCCGGATCCCCGGGGGCCTGCTGATCACCCCGAGTGGCACGCCCTACGAACGGATGGAGCCCGCGGACCTGTGCGCCATCGATGTCCATGGCCAGCCCCTGGATGCCGTGTCGCGTCCGGAGGGTCTGAGGCCCTCCTCCGAGTGGCGGCTGCATGCGGACCTGCTGCGCAGCCGGCCGGAGCTGAACGCTGTGGTGCACTGCCATTCGATCCAGGCCACCGCCCTGGCCTGCCATGGCCGCGGCCTTCCCCCGTTCCACTACATGGTGGTGATGGCCGGTGGGCCGGACATCCGCTGTGCGCCCTATGCCACCTTCGGCAGCCAGCAGCTCTCCGATCTGGCCCTGCAGGCCCTGAGCGGGCGCCGCGCTTGCCTGCTGGCCCAGSNNGGCCAGSTSAYCNNGSSASSCASWSMNCGAGNNCASGNGCTGGSCCTNNGGCNNGNATCGWKKTGSWRNCMMTSGCCYMYRYSWAYSYSCMKGCCMWNGCRGSYGSSWSMGCCSYSNCCASCWSYCGSSMGMMGMSAYGGNNGCCRGSWNNCGMACAGCMYNNCRGCWNCWGSRCKAYGNCGRGCMSWGNTCGSCCNGMYKRCNCRASSGCTCGGCMGCMSGYKSTSRGGNNNNCNCRGCASCWSGNNGRYCSMGCYCNCGGMSRSCASSNAKGCSCNTGSTGKNGARSRSKMGCWSYRWCGCYRGRCRSMRGCMGSTYCWGGNGNCCAMSSCCMAGCCSGCCNNGGCNAGSSSCRYCASYACSGYSMYNNCRCWCCASCGGCCMNANNNGNNTSCAGCMNCAGYYNNGCTYGMKYSWRRWKNCYKGYMKSSMGCWSCWGCNNGGYCRRMGSSATCSNCCRYSWGCRRCASCACCRSGMMRCTCSCCRCCANGCMGGTGGMMKGRSCNANSKCSAKSNCCGCYSKMKMRMMCNCAGNCGCSRSNCAGNGMYKCKCRNCGCCAGNCMGCNNAGSNCCASCRSCASGKNCNRGMSYAGGCNGNMASSKWTNCRGCWCNGNGMGSKGCMSNCCANTCSRCWCGGNAGCMANNCCASSYCSWGNTSCRGNGSTGRMSRSMGYSRYCRSCAGGKCSGCNAGMGMSGGYGNTSAGCCNNNGCGTCWNCRSYGRSGCCSNGNCCMGGSCNNCCWGGCCSRKGCSCYSYAGCNNAGCAGCCGCACCAGCAGCGAGCCCGGCACGAAGCCCAGCAGGATCACAATCCGGCCGCTCAACTGCTGGAACAGCCACTGGTAGCCCTGGCTGTTGTTCAGGTACCAGTCCGTGGGGATCCAGCCGGGTTCGATGGCCTGTCGGGCCAGGGCCAGCTTGCCGGCCTCGTTGTCGCCCAGATTGCCGCCGAACAGGGCCAGGGCCGTGATCACCAGGCCGATGGCCAGGGCGCTGCGCCAGCGGCTGGGTGGATGGGAGCTGGTGATCGGGGGAATGGGAACGGTTGCTCCATTGAAGAGGGCCGTCGCTGCCCTGGCCGTCTTCCGCATCACCCGCGGCCGTGGCACCCGGGCCAGCCTTACTCCGGCCAGCCCACCTGGGGGGCCAGCCGTTGTGGTGGCGGGCTGCCGTCATCTTGCCCAGCAGCGACCAGCTCGGCCAGCAGCTCGTCCACCCTGCGCCCGGCATCTGGCGGCACCAGCTCCGGTGCCAGGGCCGCCAGCGGCGCCAGCACGAAGGTACGCTCCAGGTAGAGCGGATGGGGCAGCCACAGGGCGGTGCTCTGGCGCCGATGGCCGCCGCACCAGAGCAGATCGAGATCGAGGCTGCGCGGCCCCCAGGGCTGCAGCCGCTGCCGGCCGAAGGCCGCCTCCAGGCTCTGCAGGGCCAGCAGCAGGGGCAGCGGATCGCCCCCGCTCGGCGCCCCCGCCGCGCCTTCGTCGCCAGGGCCGCTGGCCAGCAGCACCGCATTGAGATAGGGCGGCTGGCCGGCTGGACCCCCCACGGGAGCGGTGCGGAACAGCGGCGACCAGCGCAGCCGCCAGGAGCCCACCGCCGGATCCGCCCCGGCCCAGTGCTGCAGCACCTGGCTCAGCAGCGGCCGTACCGCCGTGAGGGTGGCCAGCGGGTCGCCCAGGTTGGCCCCCAGGGCGATGGCCGTGGAAGGCCCGGGCGCCGCGGTGCTGGCAGCGGCTGGATTCACCCCGCCTGCGTTCAGGGCTCCCCCAGGAAATCGCGCTTGCCCAGCACCACGCCGTTGTGGCGCAGGATCCCGTAGGCGGTGCTGGTGTGGAAGTAGACGTTGGGCAGCACGAAGCCGGAGAGGAACGGCCAGCCGATCATGGTGATGCTCTGCCCGGGGCCGATCGGCACGCTCACCTCCCGCTCGGCGCTGTCCTCCAGCTGGTTGGGGGCGTAGCCGCCCAGCTCGTTGACGGCGGCCTCGAGGCGCTCGATCAACTGCGCAAAGGTGGTCTCGTCATCGGCCACGGCGACGGCCTCCACGCCGGCGAGGCGGGCCACCCCGCGGCGGGCGATGTCGGCGGCGATCTGCACCTGCCGGGTCAGGGGGAACATGTCCGGGTAGAGGCGGCTGGCCAGCAGCACGGCCGGATCGATGCCGCCGGCCTCGGCGTGCGCCTCCGCCTTGGCCAGCACCGCCGCCAGGTTGGTGAGGGTGCGCTGCAGGGGCGGCACGGCGGCCGCATGCATGGAGAGGGACATGATTCGGCCCGGCCGGTGAGCAGATCCTGAGGCTAAGGGCTGTGCCGTTGTCGAGTTCCCGCAGGCCCATCGGCCAGACTGACCTCCCTCCACCTCCGGCCCGCGCCCCATGGTTGTCAGCGGCTCAGCAGCGTCTCCGGCTCCGGCCGGCCAGGGTGCTGATCGCTCCTTCCCGCTGGCGGCGATCACCGGCCACGGCACCCTCAAGCTCGCCCTGCTGCTGGCCGCCGTGGATCCTGGCCTCGGCGGCGTGGTGATCGCCGGCGGCCGCGGCACCGGCAAGTCGGTGCTGGCCCGGGGCCTGCACGCCCTGCTGCCGCCCATCGACGTGCTCGATCTGGGCGGCGCGGCGGTGCAGGCCCTCAACGTGGATCCCC
>NZ_JADEWP010000280.1:0-2245 GCF_015207535.1 Cyanobium sp. LEGE 06143
ATACACAATCGAGATGATAAACAAAGAAGAATTCAGAAAATACGCTGTTCACAATCAGGGAGTGAGCGGTACTGCCTTTGATCAGTACACGAAGCACATCGAAAATATGACCCGCTCTGTCATTGAGGAAAGACCTCAAAACTTTCGGGAGATTGATGTTTTCTCCAGACTGATCATGGATCGGATCATTTTTTTAGGTACAGGAGTAGATGATCACATAGCCAATATTATTGTGGCACAGTTACTTTTTTTGGAGTCTGTAGACGCCAAAAAAGACGTTTTGCTGTACATCAATAGCCCTGGAGGATCTGTAACGGCAGGCCTGGGGATCTACGACACGATGCAGTACGTCAAGAGTGACGTGGTGACCATCTGTGTGGGTCTGGCCGCCTCCATGGGGGCCTTCCTGCTGGGGGCTGGCACCAAGGGCAAGCGGCTGGCTCTGCCCCACAGCCGGATCATGATCCACCAGCCGCTCGGGGGCACCAGCCAGCGCCAGGCCAGCGACATCGCCATCGAGGCGAAGGAGATCCTGCGGATCAAGGACATGCTCAACCACAGCATGGCCGACATGACTGGCCAGAACTTCGAAAAGATCCAGAAGGACACCGATCGCGACTACTTCCTCAGCGCCGCCGAGGCCAAGGAGTACGGCCTGATCGATCGGGTGATCGCCCACCCCAGCGAGGCCTGAGCCGGCCGGCCGGCGGCCCATGCGTAAGCTCAAACCCTGCTCCCCGCCCTCAGCTTCAGCCCGGATGGCCCAGCTCTTCTACGACTCCGATGCCGATCTCAGCCTGCTGGCGGGCAAGACGGTGGCCATCATCGGCTACGGCTCCCAAGGCCATGCCCACGCCCTGAACCTCAAGGACAGCGGCGTGGCCGTGGTGGTGGGTCTGTACGAGGGCAGCCGTTCCGCCGAAAAGGCGAGGGCCGATGGCCTTGAGGTGCTCAGCGTGGCCGCTGCCTGCGCCAAGGCCGACTGGATCATGGTGCTGCTGCCCGATGAAATCCAGAAGGCGATCTACGAGGCGGAGATTGCGCCCCACCTCAGCGCCGGCAAGGTGCTGAGCTTCGCCCATGGCTTCAACATCCGCTTCGGGCTGATCCAGCCCCCGGCCGAGGTGGACGTGGTGATGATCGCCCCGAAGGGTCCCGGCCACACTGTGCGCTGGGAATACCAGAACGGCATGGGAGTGCCGGCCCTGTTTGCGGTGCAGCAGGACGCCAGCGGCAATGCCCGTGCCCTGGCCATGGCCTACGCCAAGGGCATCGGCGGCACCCGCGCCGGCATCCTCGAAACCAACTTCAAGGAGGAAACCGAAACCGACCTGTTCGGCGAGCAGGCCGTGCTCTGCGGTGGCCTCAGCGAACTGGTGAAGGCCGGCTTTGAAACCCTGGTGGAGGCAGGCTATCAGCCCGAGCTGGCCTATTTCGAGTGCCTGCACGAGGTGAAGCTGATCGTGGACCTGATGGTGAAGGGCGGCCTCACCGCCATGCGCGATTCGATCTCCAACACCGCCGAATACGGCGACTATGTGAGCGGCCCGCGCCTGATCACCGCCGCCACCAAGGCCGAGATGAAGCGCATCCTGGCCGACATCCAGGACGGCACCTTCGCCCGCAACTTCGTGGCCGAGTGCGAGGCCGGCAAGCCCGAGATGGCCAAGATCCGCCAGCGGGACGCCGAGCATCCGATCGAGCAGGTGGGCACAGGTCTGCGGGCCATGTTCTCCTGGCTCAAGGCAACCTGATTCCCCCCTCCCTGCTCTGGGGCAGCGCCCAAGCGGGCGGCAGCCTCACCCGGGCCTCCACGGCCTGGCTGGTGAGCGGGCTCAGCCCATCGCCGCTACTTAACAGCCTGCTGCCGGCCCTCGGCACCTTGCCGGCACTGCTGCCGCTGCGGCGCCGAGCCTGGGGCTATGGGATGCAGCTGCTGGCGGTGCTGGCCCTGCTGGCCGTCGCGGCGGCCCAGGCCCTGGAGTGGCTGCCGGCGCCCTGGCTGCTGGCGGGGTCACTCGCTGGGGTTCTGCTGTTCGCCCTGGGGGCAGAGATCAGCCAGCTGCCCCTGCAGCGGCGTCTGCTGCGCCAACCGGGCAGTTCGATCGAACAGTTGCGCCGGGGCTCAGACCTGGGCGCGCTGGCGGGTTACCTGCTCACGGCTCTGCTGTTCCCGGCCGCCCTGCAGTTCGGGCCTGCCCTGCTGCTGCTGCTGCCACTGGGGCTGCTGCTGGCCGTACGGGGC
>NZ_JADEWP010000281.1:0-2244 GCF_015207535.1 Cyanobium sp. LEGE 06143
ATCGCCGCCCGCGGGCTGCCGAAGGCCCGCGGGCGGCGATTCAGGGGCGAGCGCAGCCAGTGCAGGCAGCGGTCGTAGAGGTTCACGAGGGAGGAGGGTCGGCGCTGCATCAGGCCATGCCCTCCTGGTTCTGACTGCGGTAGAGGGCGTAATACCAGCCCTGCTGGTCCATCAGACGCTGATGACTTCCCAGTTCCATGATCGCACCCCTGTCCATCAGCACGATCACATCGGCGGGCCTCACGGTGGCGAGGCGGTGCGTGATGAAGAACACAGTGCGGCCGCGGAAGGCCTCCAGCAGGTTGATGCAGAGCTGCCGCTCGGTGCTGGCGTCGAGGGCGCTGGTGGCCTCATCGAGGATGAGCATGCGGGGGTTCTGCAGCACGGCCCGGGCAAGGGCGAGGCGCTGACGCTGGCCGCCGGAGAGGCCGGCTCCCCGCTCCCCCACGCTGGTGTTGTAACCGCGGGGCAGCTCCATGATGAAGTCGTGGGCGCAGGCGATGCGGGCGGCACGGATCATCTCCGCGGCGGTGGCGTCGGGCTTCACCAGCAGCAGGTTGTCGCGGATGGACCCGTCGAACAGCATCGATTCCTGGGGCACCACACCGATCTGGTGGCGGAGGGAATAGAGCTCGATCTTGCTGATGTCGAGGCCATCCACCAGCACCGCGCCCTCCAGGGGGGCATAGGAGCGGGGCAGCAGCTTGAGCAGGGTGGACTTGCCGCTGCCGGAGCCCCCCACCAGGCCTACGAAGGCGCCGGCGGGGATCTCCAGGTTCACGCCTTCGAGGTTGAGCGGGCCCTCATCGCGGTAGCGGAAACACACGTTGCGGAACTCCACCCGGCCCTGCAGCGCCGGCATGGGGATGTTCTGGGTTTCGGCCAGGGTCTGCTCGGTGGGCCTGTCCACCACATCGGCCACGATCGCCAGCGACTGGGCGCCGAGCTGGATCTGCTGCCACTGGCGCGGCAGCTGCGTGAGGGGACCCACCACATAGCCCCCCAGGATGCGCACGGCGAAGAGGCCGCCGATGCTCATCTGCTGCTGGATCACCAGCCACATGGCCACCACGATCAGCAGCAGCTGACTGAAGTGATTGAGGAACTCCAGCAGGTTGGCGTTGGAGTCGTTGAGCACGCGCAGCTTGAAGTCTTCCCCCAGGAAGCGGGTGTAGCGGTCTTCGAATTCCCAGCGGGTCTTGAGTTCGGCGTTCTGCGCCTTGATCGTCTGCACGCCGGTGAGGGCCTCGGTGAGGAAGCTGTAGGTGCTGATTGCCTCGCCCTTGGCGCGCTGAATCTGGGCCTTGATGGCTGGATTGGCGAGCAGGCCCACGCCGAGGATCACCGGCACGGAGGCGAGCTGCACCAGGGCCAGCACCGGGCTGATGAACAGGATCACCAGCAGATAGAGGGGCACGAAGGCCAGGTCGATCAGGGAGGTGAGGGTGCGGCCGAGCAGCAGGTCGCGCAGCTTGTCGAGTTCGTTGAAATAGAACACCACCCGGCCCACCGGCCGGCTGTCGAAGAAGCCCTGGGGCAGGCGGATCAGGTGGTCGAGCACGGTGCTCTTGGCGGCCTGGTCCACCCGGTTGGCGGTGTCGGTGAACACGTAGGTGCGCAGGCTCTTGAGCAGCGCTTCGATCACGGCCGCCAGCAGCATCACGGCACCGATGCTGAGCACGGTGCCGATGCCGCCGCTCACGCTGCGGGAGCGAATCAGGGTGAGCATGCCGAGGGGGAATACCAGCCGCAGCACGTTGATCACCACGGAGCTGAGCAGCACCTCCACCAGCTCGCGGCGGTGCTCGCTGAGGTAGGGGCGGAACCAGCCCCAGCCGAAGTTCTGGGTCTTGGCGTCGTCCTTCTTCTGGAACAGCAGCAGCTCAGTCTGGTCGCCGTCGTGGGTGGCCAGCTGCTCGCAGGGCACGAGCAGGCTGCCGAGCTCGGCTTCGAGCAGGCGGGCCTGGCCGTCGGGGTCGACGCCGTCGAGCAGGCCGATGCGGCCGTTCTGCATCAGGGCGGCGGGCGTGGGCACGCGGCTCAGCCGGTCGGTGGGCACGCGGCTGAGCACCACCCGCAGGCCGAGGGTGTCCATGATCTGGCCCAGGTTCACCAGGTTGATGGCGGCCTGGCGCTGCAGGATCGCGTCCMCCTGCTGGTGCAGGGAGYCGCGGTTGAGGGGCAGGTCGAAGTACTCGGCCAGGGCGGTGCAGAGGGCCAGGGCGATGGCGCGGGAGCCACTGG
>NZ_JADEWP010000282.1:0-2207 GCF_015207535.1 Cyanobium sp. LEGE 06143
GGGGCAGGGTTGTCAGGGGTGGTCGCAGACCGTGAGAGCGCGGTGGAGGGAAACTCCGAGCCTCTCTGTACGTGTCTTCCCGCTGGACGGAACTCTGCCGTGTTCCGACGGCAGCCTGCAGCTGCCCAACACCACCATCCTATGAATAGCTCCAGCGATGTGCAAGTTCGTTGAGCCAGTGGCTCCAGATCTGGCTGGAGGCCGGCCGCGAGGGGCAGGTGTTCACCTACGCCCGTCCGCCGGAGCTGGCCGTGAAGCTGGGCGATCTCGTGCGGCTCCGGCTGCAGGGGCGGCCCCACAGCGGCCTGGTGGTGGAGGAGCTCGAAGCCTTGCCGGCAGCCCTCGCAGGCAAGGCCATCCAACCCGTGGAGGCCGTGCTGCAGAGCGCCGCGGTGGACGAGCACTGGCGCGCGCTGATCACGGCGGTGGCCCGCCAGTGCCACACCAGCAGCTTCCGCACCCTCAAGAGCGCCCTGCCGCCGGGTTGGCTTGGCCAGCGTGGCCGTCGAGCCGGGGCGAACCGCCAGCCGCTGCTGGCCCTGCGGGCGACCCGCCGGCCCGAACCCCACGAGCGCCTCAGTGCCCGCCAGCAGGAGCTGCTGAACCAGCTCGCCGCCGCCGCCGGCCCCCTGCCGCTGCGGCAGCTTTGCCGGCCCGGAGGCTTCAGCCGGGGCGTGGCCCAGGCGCTGGAACAGCGGGGGCTGGTTGAGCGGCTCTCCCTGCCAGCCGAGGCCTTTCCCCAGGCCTTGCTGGCGGCGCACGGAGCAGGGGCTGATCCAGAACCACCGAACCTGGGGCTCGAACCGCTCCAACGGCTCACCCCGGCCCAGGCCGAGGCCCTGGAGGCGATTCTGGCGGCCCAGCCGGGCCAGACCCTGCTGCTCTGGGGCGTCACCGGTTCCGGCAAGACCGAGGTGTATCTGCAGGCTGCCGCCGCGGCCCTGGCCCGGGGGCGCAGCGCCCTGGTGCTCACCCCGGAGATCGGCCTGATCCCCCAGCTGCTGGAGCGCTGCCGCCGCCGCTTCGGTGCTGCCGTCGTGGAGTACCACAGCGGCCTCAGCGACGGCGCCCGGGTGGCCGCCTGGCGGCGCTGCCTGGAAGGCCGACCCCTGCTGGCGGTGGGCACCCGCTCCGCCGTGTTTCTGCCCCTGGCCCGGCTCGACCTGATCGTGCTGGATGAGGAGCACGACAGCTCCTACAAGCAGGAGAGTCCGATGCCCTGTTACCACGCCCGCGACGTGGCCCGGATCAGGGTGCGGCAAAGCGGCGGACGCCTGCTGCTGGGCAGTGCCACGCCGGCCCTGGAGACCTGGCTGGCCTGCCAGGGAGAGGCAGCCGAGCCGGTGCGGCTGTTGCGGCTGCGCGAGCGCATCGGCGGCCGCCCCCTGCCGCCGGTGCGGCTGGTGGACATGCGCCATGAGCTGGCCGAGGGGCACCGCAGCCTGCTCAGCCGGGCCCTGCTGCAGCGGCTGCAGGGGGTGCAGGCCAGGGGGGAACAGGCCGTGGTGCTGGTGCCCCGCCGCGGCTACCACACCTTCCTGAGCTGCCGCAGCTGCGGCGAGGCGGTGCTCTGCCCCCACTGCGACGTGCCCATGACGGTGCACCGCGGCAGCGGCGGCCGGGAGTGGCTGCGCTGCCACTGGTGCGACCACCGGGCCGACATCAGCCACCGCTGCGGCCACTGCGGCTCCACGGCCTTCAAGCCCTTCGGCGCCGGCACCCAGAGGGTGCTGGAGCAGCTGGCCCAGGAACTGGAGGGCCTGCGGGTGCTGCGCTTCGATCGCGACAGCACCCGCGGCCGCGATGGCCACGGCCAGCTGCTGGCCCGCTTCGCCGCCGGGGAGGCCGACGTGCTGGTGGGCACCCAGATGCTGGCCAAGGGGATGGACCTGCCCCGGGTGACCCTGGCGGCCGTGCTGGCGGCCGACAGCCTGCTGCACCGGCCCGATCTGCGCTCCTCCGAGCACTGCCTGCAGCTGCTGCTGCAGCTGGCGGGCCGGGCCGGCAGGGGCGAGCTGCCCGGCGAGGTGCTGGTGCAGACCTACAGCCCCGAGCACCCGGTGATCGCCCACCTGGTGGACGGCCGCTACGACCGTTTCCTGGCCAGCGAACTGGCCCTGCGCCGCAGCGGCGCCCAGGTGCCCTTCAGCCGCGCCTGCCTGCTGCGCTTCAGCGGCCCCAGTGCCAGTGGCACCGCCACCCCGGCG
>NZ_JADEWP010000283.1:0-2190 GCF_015207535.1 Cyanobium sp. LEGE 06143
ACTCCAGGAAACCTGGAAGCTGATGGCCATCGCCCGGGAAAACCACAATGTGTTCCTGAGCATTCTGGCCATCTCCTGGTTCTGGTTTCTCGGCGCAGCCTACCTGACCCAGTTCCCCAACTTTGCCAAAACCCACCTGATGGGTGACGAAACCGTAGTCACCATCCTGCTGGCCATTTTTACCATTGGTATTGCCGCCGGCTCCATTGCCTGTGAGCGGCTGTCCGGCCACAAGATTGAGCTGGGCATTGTGCCCATCGGCTCCCTCGGGCTCAGTTTCTTCGGCATTGACCTGTACTTCAACATGCCCGAGCAGCCCATACCCTCCGACTGGTGGATGATCATCACCGAMCCCCATTACCGTCAGGTGGCCATCGACTTGCTGGCCATCGGCATCTTTGGCGGGCTGTTTATCGTGCCGCTGTATGCCTATGTTCAGCGAGAAGCCTCGCCAGACACCCGGGCGCGGGTGATCGCCGCCCTCAACATTTTTAACGCCCTGTTCATGGTGATCAGTGCCCTGCTGGCCATGCTGATGCTGGGTGTGATCGGGCTGRGCATTCCCGAGTTTTTCCTGGTGCTGTCGATCATGAACCTGATCGTGGCGGGCTTTGTCTATCAGCAGGTGCCGGATTTTGCCCTGCGCTTTGTGATCTGGGTGCTGTCCCACACCGTTTACCGGGTCAGCCATCATCACCTGGACAGGATCCCCGAAGAAGGGCCAGCGCTGTTGGTGTGTAACCACGTGTCCTACATGGACGCCCTGGTGATTGCCGGTGCCGTGCGCAGGCCGGTGCGCTTTGTGATGGACCACAACATCTTCGCAACCCCCATCATGGGCAGCTTCTTCCGGCTGGCCAAGACCATCCCGATTGGTCCGAAATCCAGGGTCCCGGAAATCTACGAAGCGGCCTTCGACCGCATTGACGAGGAGCTGGCCGCCGGCCATCTGGTGTGCATCTTCCCGGAAGGCAAACTGACCAAGGACGGCGAGGTGGATACCTTCAAGCCCGGTGTGGACATGATTCTGCAGCGCCGGCCGGTCACCGTCGTGCCGATGGCCCTGAGAGGCCTGTGGGGCAGTTTCTTCAGCCACTGCGGTGGCCCGGCATTCAGCCACCTGCCGAAGCGCTTCTGGTCTCGGATACACCTTCTGGCGGACCACCCCGTTGGCCCGGAGCAGGCCTCCGCATCGTTTCTGGAGGAAAAAGTCAAAGCCTTGCGGGGTGACCACCGCTGATCCCAACTGCCGCGCAGTCGCCTGGGTAACACAGAACCGGGTTAATAAAGTCAATAAAGCCTGGGCCGACTTGCGCTAGTATCGGCCCATAGATCAATAACAAGGATTGCGCTGTGAAACCTCTGAGCCCCACCGACCAATTGTTTCTCTGGCTGGAAAAGCGCCAGCAACCCATGCATGTGGGAGGCCTGCAGTTATTCTCGTTTCCCGAGGGCGCGCCGGATGATTATGTGGCACAGCTAGCGGAGGAGCTGAGGCAGAAATTTGAGGTGACGCCGCCGTTTAACCAGCGGCTGAGCTACAAGCTGGGTCAGCCAATGTGGGTGGAAGACGAACACCTGGACCTGGAACACCATTTCCGTTTCGAGGCCTTGCCAACCCCCGGCCGTATCCGGGAGTTACTGGCATTTGTGTCGGCGGAGCATTCCCATTTGATGGACCGAGAACGGCCCATGTGGGAAGTACACCTGATTGAAGGGCTTAAGGATCGGCAGTTTGCCATCTACACCAAGATTCACCATTCCCTGGTGGATGGCGTATCCGCCATGCGCATGGCCACCCGGATGCTCAGCGACAACCCGCAGGACACCGGTCTCCCCCCCATCTGGGACCTGCCCCGCAAAGCCCGGCCAGACCGGGACGACCCGGGCAGCTCCCTCTGGCACAGCATCACCCACCTGCTGGGGATGTCTGGCAAGCAGCTGGGCACCATTCCCACGGTGGCCAAAGAGCTGCTGAAAACCATCAACCAGGCCCGTAAAGACCCGGCGTACGACTCCATCTTCCACGCGCCACGCAGCGTGTTGAACCAGAAAATCACCGGCTCCCGCCGTTTCGCCGCCCAGTCCTATTGCCTCACCCGCATCAAGTCGGTGTGCGAAGCCTACGGCACTACCATCAACGATGGGGTCACCGCCATGTGCGCCTCGGCTTTGCGAACGTATCTGATG
>NZ_JADEWP010000284.1:0-2189 GCF_015207535.1 Cyanobium sp. LEGE 06143
CTGGTGTCCATGGCGCAGTGGAACCACACCGATCCATCTCGAACTCGGTTGTGAAACGCTGCAGCGCCGACGATAGTTGGGGGGAAGCCCCCTGAGAAAATAGGTCGATGCCAGGTAAAAACTTTTTGTGCTTTGCTCCGATGATCAAAAGGTCACCTTGTGGGTGGCCTTTTTTTGTGCCTAATCTGTGGCCATGGACTCCTTGATTCAGATCCCGGTATCCGTGGGTGAGTTGATCGACAAACTCTCCATCCTTGAGTTGAAACTCAACCACCTCGAAGGAGCGGCCTTCGAGCACGTCCGTCAGGAGCATCGGCTGTTGGAGGCGGTCTTGGCGGATGCCCCCCTGGTTGTGCCAGACGACCTCCAGCAACAGCTCCAGGCGGTCAATACCCAGCTGTGGGAGGCTGAGGATGGCATCCGTGCCAAGGAGCGGTCCCAGGACTTCGGCGCCTCTTTCGTGGAGCTGGCCCGAAGCATCTACCGCCTCAACGATCGTCGTTCCGCCATCAAGCGGGCCATCAATCTCGCCTGCGGCAGTCCCCTGATTGAGGAAAAGCTCTACGCCTTGCCGCAGCGACAGGTCGAGATCCGTCCTACTTCGCTTCCATCCAGTTCGGGCCAGCCCCCGTCTCCACCACAAGCGGCACGCTGAGCTGCATGGCCTGCTCCATGGTGCGGCGGGTGAGTTCCAGCACTGCCTCAGCGGCCTCGGGGGCGGCTTCCAGCACCAGTTCATCGTGCACCTGCAAGAGCAGTCTGGCCGGCAGGTCCTCGTGCTCAAGACGCCCCTGCAGTTGCACCATGGCCAGCTTGATGATGTCGGCACTGGAGCCCTGGATCGGCGCGTTGGCAGCGGCCCGCAGCTGTTGGGCCTCAAGGCCGCGGCGGCGGGCCAGCTCCAGATCCAGGCTCAGCGGGTCTTTACCCAGGTAGCGGCCCAGGCCGCCCGGATCAAAGGCAAAGGGCCGCCGCCGCCCCAGGATCGTCTCCACATAGCCGCGGCTGAGGGCCAGCCGTTCCTGCAGTTCCAGGAAGGCGAACACCTTGGGATAGCGCTGCCGGTAGCGGCTCAGGAAGTCCTTGGCGGCGGCCTGGCTCACCCCGGCCTCCCGGGCAAAGCGCTGGGCTCCCATGCCGTAGATCACGCCGAAGTTGATCGTCTTGCCCAGCCGCCGTTCTTCGCTGCTCACCTCCTCCTTCTCCAGCAACAGCCGCGCCGTCAGGGCGTGCACGTCGTCGCCGTTGCGGTAGGCCTCCACCAGCACCTCTTCGCCGCAGAGATGGGTGAGAATGCGCAGCTCGATCTGGGAGTAGTCGGCGCTGATCAGCGTCCAGCCCTCCTGGGGCAGGAAGGCCTTGCGGATCCGCCTGGAGAATTCTGTACGGATGGGGATGTTCTGCAGGTTGGGATGGCTGCTGCTGAGTCGGCCGGTGGCCGTCACCGCCTGGTTGAAGTCCGTGTGCACCCTGCCGGTTTCCGGCTCCACCAGGCTGGGGAGGGCATCCACATAGGTGCTCTTGAGTTTGCTGAGCACGCGGTGCTCCAGCACCAGGGGCACCACGGGATGGTCGTCCACCAGTTTTTCGAGCACGGTGGCGTCGGTGCTCCAGCCCGTCTTGGTGCGCCGCGACTTCCTGCGCTCCAGTCCCAGGGTGTCGAACAGCAGCTCCCCCAGCTGCTTCGGGCTGGCCAGGTTGAAGTCCACCCCCGCCGCGGCTCTGGCCTGGGCTTCCAGCCGCTCCAGAGTGGTGCCCAGGGAGCTCCCCAGCTCCTTGAGGTAGGCGGTGTCGATGGTGATGCCCGTGGCTTCCATCTGCGCGAGCACCGGCTCCAGGGGCAGCTCCACCTGATCCAGAAGGGTGGGCAGTGCTGGCCCGAGCGCCTCGAGCTCCCGGCGCAGCAGCGGCGCCAGCCGCCTGGTCACGTGCACATCCATGCCGCAGTAGTGGGCGGCTGCCTCGATCGGCACAGCCGCGAAGCTGGCGCCCTTGGGCACCAGCTCCCCGTAGCTGGTGGGCGTGAAGCCGAAGTTGCGCTGCGCCAGCACCTCCAGGCCGTGCTTGGCGTTGGCATCGCGCAGGTAATCCGCCAGCAGGGTGTCCATCACCACCCCGCGCAGCTCCAGGCCGTGGCGCAGCAGCACCAGCCGGTCGTACTTGGCGTTCTGCAGCGCCTTGGGGTGGCC
>NZ_JADEWP010000285.1:0-2164 GCF_015207535.1 Cyanobium sp. LEGE 06143
CATTTAAGACGGAGGGGGGCGGGTGATCTGCCTATATTCAGCACCCGCGTGGGGGCCCTTGGTGCAGCAGAGAGACGAGCTGTGGCACCAGGTTCAGCAGGCCCTCCAGGCCCGGTTCAGTAAACCCACCTTCGAAACCTGGATCCGTCCGGCCCGTTGTCTGGGGATGGAGGCTGACGTCCTGCTGCTCGAGGCGCCCAACAGTTTCGCCTGCGGCTGGCTGCGTAAAAACTATCTCGACACCATCGAGGCTGTGGCCAGCGAACTCGCTGGTCGGCCGCTGCGCATTCAGATCGGCACCGCCGCCCCCGACGAGCACCTTGCCGATCAGCCCGGCTCCAACGGGGCGACCCCTGCAGCGGCTCCGGTTCAGACAGCCCGTGGCACCACCGCCAATGGCAGACCCGGCCCTGCCGGATCGCCAGGCAGTGGGCTCAACCCCCGCTACGTGTTCAACCGCTTCGTGGTGGGCCCCAACAGCCGCATGGCCCATGCCGCGGCCCTGGCGGTGGCGGAGGCCCCCGGCCGGGAGTTCAACCCCCTGTTCATCTGCGGCGGGGTGGGGCTGGGCAAGACCCATCTGATGCAGGCCATCGGCCACTACCGCCTGGAGATCAATCCGGAGGCCAGGGTGTTCTATGTGTCCACCGAAACCTTCACCAACGACCTGATCCAGGCGATCCGCAAGGACGGCATGCAGGCCTTCCGCGACCGCTACCGCGCTGCCGATCTGATCCTGGTGGATGACATCCAGTTCATCGAGGGCAAGGAGTACACCCAGGAGGAGTTCTTCCACACCTTCAACGCCCTGCACGAGGCCGGCCGCCAGGTGGTGATCGCCTCCGATCGGCCCCCCAACCAGATCCCGCGCCTGCAGGAGCGGCTGATCTCGCGCTTCTCGATGGGATTGATCGCCGACATCCAGGCCCCGGACCTGGAAACGCGCATGGCGATCCTGCACAAGAAGGCCGAACAGGAGCAGATGGCCCTGCCCCGCGATTTGATCCAGTTCATCGCCGGGCGCTTCACCTCCAACATCCGCGAGCTGGAGGGGGCCCTCACCCGGGCCGTGGCCTTCGCCTCGATCACCGGTCTGCCGATGACGGTGGAGTCGGTGGCGCCGATGCTCGATCCGGCCGGCAGGGACGTGGAGGTGAAGCCCGAGCAGGTGCTTGAGAAGGTGTCGGAGGTGTTCGGCGTGGGGGGCGATGAAATGCGCAGCCCCAGCCGCAAGCGGGCCGTGAGCCAGGCCCGCCAGGTGGGCATGTATCTGATGCGCCACAGCACCAACCTCTCGCTGCCGCGCATCGGTGAGGTGTTCGGCGGCAAGGATCACTCCACCGTGATGTATGCGGTGGAGCAGATCGAAAAGAAGCTCCATGCCGATCCCTCCCTGGCCCGGCAGGTGCAGCAGGTGCGCGACCTGCTGCAGATCGACTCGCGCAAGCGCCGTTGAGGACCCCGGGGCCTCAGTTGCAGCCCTGCACCGAGATGCGGTAGCTGAAGCCCAGGGCCCCGGGGTCGTTGCTGGCACCCACCTTGAAATTCATCTGGCTGGCCTGCTTGCCGGGCACCGCGGCAAACGGTCCGAACTCCTTACCGGTGCCGATTGGGGGAGTCATGCTGGCGTTGATCACCTGCAGGCTGGTGCCGTCCGTGAACTTCATGTAGCCCTCCACCGGATATTCGGCGTTGGCATCCGAGGAGTTGGCCGTGAAGAAGAACTTGTACTTCTGGTAGGGACGGTCCACGATGAAATCAGTGTTCCAGTTCGTGCGGGCCAGCAGCTTGGCGCGGCTCACGGTCTTGGACACCACGGGGGTCTGGCCGTCGCCACCGATGGGTTGCAGGAAGCTGCAGGTTTCGGCCTGCACCGTGGTGGCGGAGGCCAGCGCGAGGGTGAGGGCGGCGGCTGAGCCGCCGACCAGAGACTGCAGACGCTGCTTGCTGGACGACTGGATCACTGCGAAGGAATCCTGCACTGCAGGGCTGAAGGGGTTCGCCATCGAGCGTAGATCGCGATCTGGAGGTGGGCTGTTGTCTGCTGACACCGCGAGGCTGGCCGCTCTCTGTGCCTTCCGCCCGGAGATCCTCATGGGGCCGGGTAAGGTCGAGAGATACCTTGCTGTTCCCCCATGTCCAGCATGAAGCAACGTCGCTCTTC
>NZ_JADEWP010000286.1:0-2159 GCF_015207535.1 Cyanobium sp. LEGE 06143
GACAGGGGGGGGGGCGCCTCGGCCGCCGGCCTCGCCTGGTTCAGGTCCCGCAGGGCGGACTCGTGCCGCCCGCTGCCGCGGTCGGGCGGCGGCGGCAGCAAGCGGGTCAGGAGCCGTGGCTGGCTCAGTTGCCGCCGTCTCGCCTGCCGCAGTGTCCCCATCTGCGGCCTCGCCGCTGGCACCGGCCTGCCCCGGGCCGTGGATCTCGGCGAACAGGGAGCCCTGCAGGACGGGCTCGGGCATGAGCGAAAGCTGCTGGTCGGCTTCCGCGGCCACGGCGCTGCGCTGGAGGCCGTTTGATCGTAGGTCGATCGCTGCAGCTGCCTGCGCCGCCGGGGCCCCAGCTGCCCGATCCCGGAGCCCGACAACTTGTGAAGGATCGGGGCTGGCCGCGCCGGAGACCCCGGGCCTGCGTGTGAGAATCCCGGCACTGACCGGCCCGGCGACGCCGCAGATCCATGCAGATCCTCAACACGCTCACCGTTCTGGCCCTGGTGGTGATGTCCTTCGCCCTGATCGTGGCGGTGCCCGTGCTCTACGCCACCAGCGAAGACAGCGGCCGCTCCAACCGTCTGATCCTGATCGGTGGCATCGCCTGGTTGGCCCTGGTGCTGGTGAACTGGGGCATGAGCTACTTCGTGGTCTGAAGCCGCCTCAGCAGCGCGCCTTCTAACCTGAAGCCACCTTGCCGCGTCACTGCTGTGGCGCCTGCCTGTGGCAATTTTCGAGGGCCGCTTCGTCGGTGCCGAGTCCCTCCGGATCGGCGTGGTGGTGGCCCGCTTCAACGATCTGGTCACAGCGAAGCTGCTGAGCGGCTGTCTCGACTGCCTTGGTCGCCATGGCATCGACACCTCCGCCAGCAGCGCCCAGCTGGATGTGGCCTGGGTGCCCGGCAGCTTTGAGATCCCCCTGGTGGCCCAGCGCCTGGCGGCAAGCGGCCGCTATCAGGTGGTGGTGACCCTGGGGGCTGTGATCCGCGGCGATACGCCCCACTTCGATGTGGTGGTGAGTGAGGTGAGCAAGGGTGTGGCAGCGGTGAGCCGCCAGAGCGGTGTGCCGGTGATCTTTGGCGTGCTCACCACCGACACGATGCAGCAGGCCCTGGAGCGGGCCGGCATCAAGAGCAACCTGGGCTGGAGCTATGGCCTGCAGGCGCTCGAAATGGGCAGCCTGATGGCAGGCCTGCCCGGCTAGTGGTTGCCTTCCAGACTGATTGATAAGCCCTGGCAAATATCTTGCAGTGGCTGCATGGATTGGTACCGTGCAAGCTGAACCACTGAGGCAGCGCCATGAAAGTTGACATTGGCATGGTGGTGCTTGCCGCCTCGGGTTTGGTGATGGCTGCTCCGATCAGCATCAGGGCGGCTGAGGTGCCCGCGGCCGCAACCACAGCTTGTCTGACGGCTGTGAATTCAAACTATGGAGGCAACGTTGGTGATCTGAAGGTGGCCAGCAGTGAGTTTTCCGAAGCCAACTCCATCGTGATGGTCAAGGCCCTACGGGTCCGCGGCACGAACAAGGCGGAATCCTGGAAGTGTCTTGTCTCCAATCGTGGCCAAGTGCAAGAGCTGACCATGGCTTCTTCTGGTTCCTCCCACGGCCACGCAGGTGCGGCTGTGAGTGAGCAGTCGAAGTCGGCCTGCATGGCCCGTGTCAATGATCTCTATGGAGGTAATGTTCGTGACCTGCAGGTCACGCGAACCAAGTATGAAAAGCCCAATTCTGTGGTGGTTGTCCGGGCGATTGGGGAGCGTGGAGGATCAACCAATCAAAAGTATCGTTGTCTGGTCTCGAACACCGGCACCGTGCAGGACCTCAAGGCTGTGAGCCACTGAGCACCGTCTCCTTCTCGGCGCAGGCCTGCTGGTTGACCAGCAGGCCTGCTTGGCAGGCCATCAGACCTGCTCAGGGCCGGGTCCGACCCGKTGGGAGGGCGAGGTCTCCAGGGGATGGTGCGCCAGCAAGTCCTGGCTCTCCACCCTGTGGAAGCCGAGCTGCTCGTAGAAGCCGGCMCTCTTGGTGGTCATCAGATACACCCGCTCCACCCGCTGCAGGTGCGGATCGCTGAGCAGGCCCGCCACCACCTGGCGGCCCAGGCCCCGCCCCTGCAGATCGCCCGCCACCACCACGTCCCAGAGCACGGCCCGGCAGACGCCATC
>NZ_JADEWP010000287.1:0-2142 GCF_015207535.1 Cyanobium sp. LEGE 06143
ATCCCGGAGGCCACCGGTTGCTGTTCCTCCCCCTGGCAGCGCCAGAGGCTGGCCCGGGCGGGCTTGCTGGTGGTGCCCTCGCCGCGGCTCTTGGCCACCTCGCAGGCGGCCTGGCGCTCCACCCGCCAGCGTGCTCCGGCGGCGGAGAACTCCAGCACCACCTGGGGAATGGCCTGGGGCGGCGCATGGTCGGAGCGCAGGCCCTTGACGCTGCGTTCCCCGCTCACGTCGCCGTAGAGGGCGAAGCAGAGGGCATCGAGCAGGTAGGTCTTGCCGGCTCCGGTGCTGCCGTGGATCAGGAACAGGCCATCGCGGGAGAGGGTATCGAAGGGGATCGTCACCGCCTCGGCGTAGGGCCCGAAGGCCTGCATCTCCAGCTGGTGCGGCCTCATCGCTCCCCCGTTCTGCCGGCTGCCGCCAGGGCCTGCCGCAGCAGCTGCTCCTCCGCCGGCAGCGGAGGGCGGCCCTGCTGATCGGCGAAGAAGGCCAGCAGGCGCTGTTCAGGACTGCGGGCGGCCCGGATCCGCTGGCTGCGGGCGCTGCTGCTCAGGGCTTCGCCCTCGGGCCGCCGGTGTCTCAGTTCCACGACATGGGGGAAGCGCTGCCGCAGCCGCGCCATCGCCTGCTGGGGCAGCAGCGGGTCGGTGAGCTCGGCCCGCACCCAGGCCTGCTCGGCAGCGGCCAGCTCGGGATCCTGCAGCAGTTTCTCCAGGTCGCCGCTGAGGCTGCGCAGGGGCCGCCCCACCCCCAGGGGAACCACCTCCACGCTGGGGCTGCCATCGGCGGCGAGCTCCACCAGCCGCACCGACTTCACGTGGCTCTCCTCCGAGAAGGAGTAGGGCAGGGGGGTGCCGCTGTAGGCCAGGCGCGGACCATCCAGCTGCTGGGAGCGGTGCAGGTGGCCGAGCGCCACGTAGTGGAACCCCTCGAACATGGCCACCGGCACCGCTTCGGCATGGCCCACCGAGAGCTCCCGCTCCGACTCCGAACTGCTGCCGCCTGCCACGAAGGCATGGGCCACCAGCACCGAGCGGCTGCCGGGGCGGCGGGCCAGGTCGGCACGGATGCGGTTGAGGGCCAGCTCGGTGACCTCCGGGTGGCGCAGGCGCTGGCTGGTGAGGGGCTGCTCCGCGTCCTGTTGCAGACCGGGCCCATCCAGCAACGGCTCCAGGTAGGGCAGTGGATAGATGGCCACGGGGCTGCCGCCAGAGCGGGGGCTGAGCAGCACGGGTTGATCGGAGCGCTGCCAGCGGCCCCGGATCGTCACCTCCAGCGCCGAGAGCAGCTCGTCGTACACCGATACGCGCACGTGGGAGTCGTGGTTGCCGGCGATCGCCACCACCGCCGCCCCGTTGCTGCGCAGGCGGGCCACGGTGTCGGTGAACAGGCGCACCGCCTCCGCCGGGGGGATGGCGCGGTCGTAGAGGTCGCCGGCGATCACCACCAGCTCCACCGCTGCCTCGCGGCTGAGCTCCACCAGCCGGTCCATGGCCTCGGCCTGGGCGGCCAGCAGGTCGTGGCCGTGGAAGCTGCGGCCCAGATGCCAGTCGGAGGTGTGCAGCAGCCGCACCGCGGAGCCCTCACTGACCGCCATTGTGGAGCCTGCGGTCGCCGGGCACGGCCCGGCCGCGTCGATGCCGTTGTCCACTGCACCGATCAGCCCTTTTGCGCCCCTGCCCCTGGAGGCCCTGCCGCCGCTGCAGCCGCTGCTGCTGGCCGTGGTGGGCCATGTGGAGGTGGTCACGTTCCTGGAGGTGGAGCACCTGCCCCGGCCGGGCGACATCCTCTCCTGCCCCTCCGCCCTGGAGTTGCCGGCGGGGGGCGGCGCCGTGGTGGCCGTGCAGCTGGCGCGGCTGCTGGGGCGGCCGGTGCCCTTCTTCACCGCCCTGGGCAGGGATGCGGTGGGGGAGCAGGCGGCGGCGGCGCTCACGGCCCTCGGCCTCGACCTCCAAGTCGCCTGGCGTCAGGCTCCCACCCGCCGCGGCCTCACCTTTGTGGATCGCAGCGGCGAGCGCACGATCACCGTGATCGGCGAGCGGCTCAGTCCCGTGGCCATCTATCCACTGCCCTACCTGGAGCCGTTGCTGGATGGGCCCGGTCTGCAACAGGACGCGGAGCAGCCCCTCACCAGCCAGCGCCTNC
>NZ_JADEWP010000288.1:0-2130 GCF_015207535.1 Cyanobium sp. LEGE 06143
CCTCCTGGCCGCCGCCGCCGGGGGCGCGCCGCTGTTGCTGCGCCAGCTGTTTGATGCCGCCACCGGCACCTACACCTATCTGCTGGCCGAGGTGAGCAGCCGCCAGACCCTGATCATCGATCCGGTGTTCGAGCGGCACGACCGCGATCTCGCCCTGATCCAGGAGCTCGGCCTGGTGCTGGTGGCCAGCCTCGACACCCACGCCCATGCCGACCATGTGACCGGCAGCTGGCTGCTGCACCAGGCCACGGGCTGCGCCATCGGCCTGGCGGCCAGCGCCGGCGCCGAGAACGTGACCCTGCCCCTGGGCCAGGGCGACACGGTGGCCTTCGGCGGACGCCATCTGCAGGTGCGCGCCACCCCCGGCCACACCGCCGGCTGCCTCACCTATGTGCTCGACGACCACAGCGCCGCCTTCAGCGGCGACGCCCTGCTGGTGCGGGGCTGCGGCCGCTGTGATTTCCAGCAGGGCAACGCCCACACCCTGTGGGCCTCGATCACCGAGCAGATCCTCACCCTGCCGGAGGCCTGCCTGCTCTATCCCGGCCACGACTACACCGGCCGTTCGGTCACCTCGGTGGCGGAGGAGCGCGCCTTCAATGCCCGCCTCGGCGGCAGCGCCAGTGAGCGCGATTTCGTGGGTCACATGCAGAACCTGCGCCTGCCCCATCCGCACCGCATTGCCGAGGCCCTGCCCGGTAACCTGCGCTCCGGCCGCCCCCTGCACCCCGAACCTGCGGTCAGCTGGGCCCCGCTCAGCCGCAGCTATGCCGGTCTGCCCGAACTCACCCCCGCCTGGGTGGCGGCCCATGCCGCCGCTCTGACCCTGCTGGATGTGCGCTCCGCCGAGGAGTTCGAGGGGCCCGATGGCCGCATCGCCGGCAGCCTGTTGCTGCCCCTGCCCGAGCTGGAGGCCCGCAGCGCCGAGCTGCCTGCCGACCGGCCGCTGGTGGTGGTGTGCCATTCCGGCAGTCGCTCGGCCCTGGCCACCCAGCACCTGCTGCGCAGCGGCCACCAGCAGGTGGCCAACCTGCGCGGCGGCCTGCAGCGCTGGGGGGATGAGGGCTATCCGCTGGAGCGCAGCAACCCCTGAGGCCCCGTCTCACGCCCAACAGGGCCTCTCAACACCCTTTGCACCGACGACAGCCATGACCCTCACCCCTGCCGCAGCTCCATCCACACGCCTCTCCCCGGGACGGGTCTCCGCCCCTGAACTGGCCGATCAGCTCGCCCGGGGGGCCGTCACCGTGGTGGATGTGCGCGAGCCGGTGGAGCTGCTGGGCGGCCACATCGCCGGCAGCCGCAATGTGCCCCTGGCCCGCCTCGCTCGCGAGCCGCTGCCCGAGGGCCCCCTGGTGCTGGTGTGCCACAGCGGCCACCGCAGCACCGCCGCCCGGGAGCAGCTGCTCAGCCGCAACCCTTCCCGGGCCGTGAGCGATCTGGAGGGCGGCATCGAGGCCTGGCAGCAGGCGGGCCTGCCGCTTCTGGCCAGGGCCAGGGCCCCCCTGCCCCTGATGCGGCAGGTTCAGATCGCCGCCGGATCCCTGGTGCTGCTCGGGGTGATCCTGAGCCAGTCCGTCGCCCCGGCCTGGATGGCTCTGAGCGCCTTTGTGGGAGCCGGGCTGGTGTTCGCCGGCCTCAGCGGCTTCTGCGGTATGGCGCGGCTGCTGGCGCTGATGCCCTGGAATCGGGTGAGCCCGTGACGGCCGCGGCCGTTGAGCTGGCGACGGCCCCCACGCCGCTGCTGCTGGCAGGCGGAGCCCTGATCGGGCTGCTGCTGGCCGTGCTGGGGGCGGGGGGCTCGATCCTGCTGCTGCCCCTGCTGGTGAGCGGCGCGGCCCTGGCCACGCGCGAGGCGGTGCCGCTGTCGCTGCTGGTGGTGGCGCTGCTTGCMCYGGSCAWSSYGGRNGMCCTRCMKGCKSCRCKGCNCRGCTRKCKCKSCSRYNCTSMCCWGATCCYKGKCSNTGCCCGSNNNCYTGGCSRGYWGNTGGSKCGRCRSCRGSCTGSKGNNGKCGGNGCCNNATNCCWGRMSNTGCYGCWKCTSSTGCTGYTNNCAGCGKYGNNCMKCSGYRACGKCMTYCWGSNCNWGCTSMTNCNTNGGGATGGCCGGCCCGCCGGCCGCTCCGGAGG
>NZ_JADEWP010000289.1:0-2125 GCF_015207535.1 Cyanobium sp. LEGE 06143
ATTACGACCGCCTGGAGCGGTTGCTGGGGGTTCATGGCCAGGCCGACGGCCTGCCCCAGCTCCCCGACGGCCAGTTCCTCGATCCCCTGCCCCTCACCCCGGGCGAACGGCACCTGCGCCAGGCGATCGGCCGCGAGCTGGGCCTGCCCCTGATCCACTCCCGGGGCTTCAACCTGCACCGCGGCCCCGGCTGGTGCCGCTCATCGAGCCCCGGCAGCACCCTGGCCCGGGCCGTGGCCACAGGCCGCACCGTGGTGCGCAGCGGCACCCTGGTGAGCCACCTCGTGATGGAGCCGGGCCAGGAGCGGGCCCGCGGGGTCGTGGTGGTCGACAGTCACAGCGGCGAGCGGCAGGAGCTGCAGGCGCCGCTGGTGGTGCTGTGCGCCTCCACGATCGAGACGCTGCGGATCCTGCTGCACTCCGGCGAGGCCTGCAGGCGCGGCGGGCTGATCGATCCCTCCGGCAGCCTGGGGCACTATCTGATGGACCACGTGTCCAGCAGCCGCTTCTTCTCGGTGCCCGGCCTGGCCCCGCCCCCAGAACCCGCCGAGCTCTCCGGCGCCGGCAGCTGCTTCATCCCCAACACCGTGAACCTGGATGGGGCCAGCCAGGAGGGCTTCCAGCGCGGCTACGGCCTCTGGGCGGCGGTGCAGCGCTTCGATCCGCCCAGCCTGCTGCAGCGACGCCGCGGTGAGGCCGTGGGCTTCCTGATCGGCCATGGCGAGGTGCTGCCCCGGGCCGACAACCGGGTCAGCCTGAACGGCGATCAGGTGGATGCCTGGGGGCTGCCGACGCCGCACATCTCCATGGGCTGGGGGCCGAATGAAGGCGCGATGGTGGCCCACATGCAGCAGCGCATGGAGGCCGTGGTGGCCGCGGCCGGGGGCGCGATCCGTCCGCTGGAGGATCTGTTCGTGCTGCCGCTGCTGGAGCCCTGGATCCGCTCCAGCCACGCCACCGGCCAGGGCGCCGCGCCCCCCGGCTACTACATCCATGAGCTGGGTGGCGCCCGCATGGCCGCCAGCGAGGAGGAGGGGGTGGTGAATCCCTTCAACCAGTGCTGGCGGGCCCCCAATGTGCTGGTGGTGGATGGGGCCTGCTGGCCTGGCGCCGGCTGGCAGAGCCCCACCCTCACGGCCATGGCGATCACCTGGCGAGCCTGCGAGGCCGCCACCAGGCGACTGCGCCGGGGGGACTGACCCCGGTGCCGCGGGGAACATCTGTAGCCCCTGCGTCAGGAGATAGCCACAGCGGAGCAGATCCTGTGTCTGTTGGCACAACCGCTGAGGCCCCTGGTCCGCACAATGGCGGGGCGACCTTTAACCGGGTCGGGCAAGGGAGAACGAGAGCGAAGGTTGGCGCCTTCGCTCTTTTTTTATGGGCGATTGCTGCTTCGCTCGGCGCGGCTGGCTCGCAGTGGAGGCTCTGAGTGGGCGTCGTGTTTGCGTCTCAGAGCAGGAACAGACCGTTCAGGTAGTGCTGTTGCACGCAGGCATCGGTGCAACCGTTCTGGAACAGAAATGTGKCCAGGGCCGAAGTTGTGAGGCCATGCTGATTCCAGCCCGGGTGGGTGGCGAGAAAGCGCTGCAGCGCGCTGAACACCACATCCGCCACCTCGCTCTCCAGCACCGCCGCAGACTCTTCCCTGGCGCCATCACCAGCCTCAGGCTCCTGGGCAGGGGGAGGGGTCCAGTCCATCGGCATCAGCGCTGCGGCAGTGGGGCTCAGTACGCCACATCCCCAAGCCTTCGTCAAAGCCGGGGCGCCCTGACCACGGCAGGGCATTACAGGCTGAGACGTGCTGCAGCGCAGCAGCTGTTGATCAGCTGAACCAGCAGCAGCCGACCCGGGAGCGCCCCAGCGCCACGGTGTCAAGACGACGCTGAACAGATCGCCGAAATCCCCAGCACCCCCGCCGCAACGGTCATCGGGAGCACCGTTCTGGGGAAAACCCCCTGCCAATCTGGGGAAAAGCCCCAAAACATGGGGAAAGGCTTCAATGATCAGCCTTGCTGATCTGGGGGCCTGGAGCCGCGAAGCTCCCACGCGAGACAACTGCGCCAGGTGTGGCTGGCTACGCCGTCGCGCCACCGGAGCGCAGGGTGCGGGGGCCCAGGGGGTGGTC
>NZ_JADEWP010000039.1:0-15678 GCF_015207535.1 Cyanobium sp. LEGE 06143
CGCCCTGCCCCGCTGGCAGCGCCCCCTCACCTCCCGTCCGGAGACGGCGGCGGGGCCCACGGAGCGGCAACGGCCAGCCGCCAAGGCCCCTGCGGCGCCGGGGCGCTCCCTGCCCCGCTCAAGCCGGCGCCGGTCTACTGAGTAGCCTGGAGAACTGTTGCGACCCCCTCATGAGCAGCCTGGTGGTGGTGGGCTTCCCCAAGATCGAGGAAGCCGAAGCCGTGCGGCGCGAACTGGTGACGATCCAGCGCGAGCAACTGATCGCCCTTGAGGATGCCGTGGTGGTCGATCACGACAACGACGGACAGGTGCACCTGCGCCAGGCCCTCAACCTCACCGCCGCCGGCGCCCTCGGCGGCGGCTTCTGGGGCACCCTGGTGGGGCTGCTGTTCCTCAATCCCCTGCTGGGAGCGGCCGTGGGGGCCGGCGTCGGCGCCGCCTCAGGCTCCCTCTCTGATGTCGGCATCAACGACGATTTCATGCGGGAGCTGGGGGAAACCCTGCCCCCCGGTACCGCCGCCCTCTGCCTGCTGGTGCGCGAGGCGAGCCCTGACCGGGTGATCGAGCGCCTGAGGACCCACGCCCCCCATGCCCGCCTGCTGCGCACCAACCTCAGCCACACCGACGAAGATCAGCTGCGTGATCTGCTGGAGAAGGCACGCCAACAGGCCGAGGCCTTGCGGCTCGGCTGAGGCCCGCCAGGGCCACGCGGAAGCCACTGCCCCGCTGCTGCAGCTCCTGGTTCACGGAGCTCACCAGCTCCGTGGGCACGTCGCTGGCCATCTCCTCCGCCGAGGTGGTGATTGCCTCGGAGCCCAGCATCAGGGCTTCCAACAGGTCGGCCCAGAGGGTCACCAGGCGGTTGGGCAGCATCGGCCTCATCCCCTGACCCTCCAGGACCGCACTGCAGCCCTGGCGCTGCCACAGGGCAGAACGGTGATGGCCCCGGGGATGAGGCAGCAGGGCCAGCCCCTGGTGCAGGGCCTGGCGGCTGGGGGCCCCATTGGGCTGGCGCAGGCCCGCTGCGCTGAGCTGGCGGCCGCAGAGCACGGCCGAGATGCCGAACAGCCGGCCCAGTTCGGTGAGGCTCAGCCAGTCGGCCTGCTTTGGCTCGCTTGATTTCCGCTGCTGCAGCGGTGCCCGGGGACGCAGGTGGAGGGGAGTAAGGGCCATCGGCCTCGATCTGATCAGCCCCAATGATCACCGCGCACCGGTTCCCGTCAATTCGTCAAGCGATCTGCGTAGCCCAGTGTTACAGACTTCATCAATCTATACACTGCAACTCTTGGCTGGCCGGCGGCGGCGCTGCTGCCACCAAACCCCTGCGAGCCGTGGTTTCAGGACGCTGCCTCCCCTCTCTGGCCCTGGGGGCCAGGCCGTCCCTCCGGTGTGGTTTTCGCGGCTTTTGGTGACCGCAGGCCTGCCCTGAAAGCGGCTGTCAAAGCACGACGGCTGGGCCCAGCCAGCGCTCCAGATCGGGGGAGAACACCTCCCGGATCACGGTGAGGGGCTGGCCGCCGCGGAAGAAGCGGTAGTGGCGGCTCCAGAAGGGACCTTCGCGGCCAAAGCGCTGGGCCAGCCAGGGGGCCTCCACCCGGGCCAGTCCATCCACCTCGCGGAACAGCTCGGCGCGGTTGCTGGTGAGGCTGCGCCAGATCGGCTGGTCCCGGCGCTGCAGATGCTCCTGGGCCTGGTCATGGTTCCACCAGCTCTCGGCCCAGGCCAGGGTGTCAGGGCCGCAGCGCAGCCACACCTGGCGCCGGATCAGGGGTTCCGCCAGCTCCTCCACCTCCGGCGGCGGCATGGCGCCATCGCCTGGCTGCTGCAGGCCCATGGCGATCAGTTCGATCTCCAGGGGCAGGCCGGTCAGGGCCTCCAGGTGTCGGGTGGGGCTGCCATCGCCGAGCAGCAGCAAGCGCCAGGGCCCGGCGAGATCGCCGCCGCAGCCAGGGCTCAGGGCCCCCCCGATCAGGCTGGTCTGCCAGATGGCCTGCGGGGAGGGGGCTGGGGCCATCACCGGCATCGGAATCCTCGATCGTCCCTCCGTACCCTAGAAATCACGCCTGGCGGGCCGCGGCCATGACCCAGCTGCTGCCGCCGGTGGTGGTCGCCAATCTCCATCGCCGCTACACCGGCGTGTCCGCCACGGTGCGGGCCCTGGTGCCGCTGCAGCGCCGCCAGCTGGCCATCGGCCTGATCGACTGGGGCCAGCTGGGCCTGGAGGCCGGCATGGCGTCGGCCGACCTGCTCCTGCAGGGTTGGCGGCCGCCGCCAGGGGCGGCCCGCCGCGTCTGGCATGCCCGCCGTGACCTGGAGATCCTGGTGGGTCTGCTGCTGCGGGAGGGGCTGCGCCAGCCCTGGGTGGTGCTGTTCACCTCGGCGGCCCCCAAGCCGCCGGGTCCTGTGCTGCGCCGGCTGATCCGCCGCTGCGACGCGGTGATCGCCACCTCAGGCCGCTCGGCCGGGTTCCTGCCCCCGGGGTGCGTCAGCGCCACCATTCCCCATGGGGTGGACACGGCCTTCTACTGCCCGGCGCCCGCCGCCCCAGGCGGTGAGGGCGGGGCAGCGGATCCCGATCCCCCGGCGCTGATCGGCTGTTTCGGGCGGATCCGCGCCAGCAAGGGGGTGGACCTGGTGGTGGAGGCCCTGATCACCCTGCTGCCCGATCGCCCCGTTTATGGGGCCGTGTTCACCGGCCTGGCGCGCCCCGCTGAGCGGGAGTTCCTGGCCGGCTTGCAGCGGCGCATTGCCGCCGCCGGCCTGGAGCGGCGCATCCGCTTCCTCGGCGACCTCGACCGCCTCGCCGTGCGGGACTGGTACCGGCGCGTGTGTCTCTGCGTGGCGGCCTCGCGCCGGGAGGGCTTCGGGCTGACGCCCCTGGAGGCCATGGCCTGCGGCTGCGCGGTGCTCACCTCGGAGGCGGGAGCCTGGCCGGAGCTGGTGGATGGGGAGGTGGGCCGCCGCTTCCAGACCGGCAACCTCGCCTCGCTCACCGAGGCGTTGGCCCTGCTGCTCGATCAGCCCGGCGAGCTGCGGGCCATGGGCCGGCGGGCGCGGCGCCGCGCCCTGGCCCGCCATTCCCTCGAGGCCGAAGCCGGCGCGATCAACGGCCTCTACCGGCAGCTGCTGGAGGGTGCCGCTCAGGCGAGGGCGCCGATCAGCCGCCGCTGCTGATGCTGATCAGGCGCTGTTCGCCGTTTCGCTCGATCACGGCACTATCCGCGTTGGCGGAGTGCAGCTTCCAGCCCGAGGCGCCGATGGTTTCCCCCACCTCCGCGCTGGTGGAGGTGCTGCCCACCTGAAAAATGGCCGAGCCGCCGTGGCCCGGGGCCTGCACCACCCCAATCAGCTGCGGTGCCGGGCCGCCCCCGGATCCGCCGCTGCCAGTGCTGCCGCCAGGCCTGGGTTGGGCCCCGCTCGGCCCAGCCGGCGGGGCCGAGCGGCCGACGCTGCCGTTCATCGGCACCTTGAGCACCCGGGCCGGTGGTGCGCTGCTGGGCGGCAAGGTGGCCAGCTCCTGCATCCAGGGTTCCGCTGGCGGCGGTGGCGGCAAAGCATTCTCTGCAGCCGCCAGGGCTTCGAGGCCCCCAGCTGCGGCTCCGGCCTGGATGGTGTTGCCGCTGGAGGCCGCGGGATCGGGCGAGGCCGGGCCCATGGCGCGCAGCCGTTCCATCATCAGCAGGTTGCGTTCCTGGCGGATGGCCTGCTGGTCCTGGCTGCGCAGCTGCAGCGCCACGAGGCCAAGGCCAGCCACGGTGGTGATGCCCAGGCTCACGCTGGCCAGCACCAGGGCCGATGGTGGCGATTGACCCACAGCGGGGTGCGCTCGTGTTCTGGCCTGGGCTCTGGGCACGGTGCGTCGGGCGCCAGGCGTGGCCGCTGGGCTGGCCGCTGTTCTGGGGCCCGGCGCCGGGGGAGCAGGTGGTGGCGGCGGAGCGGAGGGCGGATCAAAGACCTCCACCTCGATCGCCATCTCCGGTGAGAAGACCCGGTTCATGACCTGCTCAGCCCGCAGTTCCCAATAGGCCCTTGAGGTGCAGATGCCCCTGCCTTGACTCACGCCCGCCGTCGATATTTCAGACGACAGTAAACCCATTTTCTTTTAAGGATTGCAACCCGGCCAGCAGCGGGCCTGGGCTGGCGCCCCAGCCGGCGGTTCAGCACCGCAGAGCGCGGGCGTGGTGTTGCAGGTGGTCGGCGATGAAGCTGGCAATGCAGAAATAGCTGTGGTCATAGCCCTGCTGGCGGCGCAGCTGCAGGGGCTGGCCCGCGGCTGCCGCCGCCTCGGCCAGGGCCTCCGGATGCAGCTGGTCGTCCAGGAAGGGATCGGCCAGGCCCTGGTCTACCAGGATCGGCAGCGGTGCAGTCTGGTCCGGTCCGATCGCCCGCGCACCCGAGCGCAGCAGGGCGGTGGCATCCCAGGCCTGCCAGGTGCTGGGATCGGGCCCCAGCAGGTGGCCGAAGGCCTTCTGGCCCCAGCCACAGGCGCAGGGGTGGGCGATCGGGGCGAAGGCCGACACCGCGCAGTAGCGGCCCGGATGCCGCAGCACCGCCACCAGGGCGCCATGGCCCCCCATCGAGTGGCCACAGAGGCTGCGGCGCTCGCTCAGCGGCAAGGCCGCCTCCAGCAGTTCCGGCAGTTCCTGCACCACGTAGCTGTGCATGCGGTAGTGGTGGCTCCAGGGCGCCTCGGTGGCATCCACATAGAAGCCGGCGCCGTGGCCGAAATCCCAGCCGCCATCCGGGTCGCTCGGCACCTCAGGCCCGCGGGGGCTGGTGTCCGGCATCACCAGGGCAAGGCCGAGCTCAGCCGCCCGCCGCTGGGCTCCCGCCTTCTGGCTGGCGTTCTCATCGGTGCAGGTGAGGCCCGACAGCCAGTACACGGCCGGCACCCTTTCACCGGCCAGGGCCGCGGGGGGCAGGAACACCCCCAGCAGCATCGAGCAGTTCAGCTGCCCGGAGTGGTGCCGGTAGCGGCGCTGGGAGCCGCCGAAGCAGCGCTGGTCTCTGAGCAGTTCGAGCTGGGCCACGGGAGAAGCCTTGGGGTGGCGCTCAGAAGTGAATCACGCTGCGGATGCTCTTGCCGGCGTGCATCAGCTCGAAGGCCCGGTTGATCTCCTCCAGCCCCATGGTGTGGGTGATGAAGCTGTCGAGGGGGATCTCCCCCCGCTGGGCCTTCTCCACATAGAGCGGCAGCTCGGTGCGGCCCCGCACGCCGCCGAAGGCCGAACCGCGCCAGACCCGCCCGGTCACCAGCTGGAACGGCCGGGTGCTGATCTCCTGGCCGGCTCCGGCCACCCCGATGATCGTGGATTCCCCCCAGCCCTTGTGACAGGCCTCCAGGGCGGCCCGCATCACATCCACATTGCCGATGCACTCAAAGGAGTAATCCACACCGCCATCGGTGCGATCGATCAGCACCTGCTGAATCGGGGCGTCGTGATCGCGGGGATTGAGGCACTCGGTGGCGCCGAGCTGCTGGGCGATGGCGAACTTGGCCGGGTTGAGGTCGATGCCGATGATCCTGGAGGCCCCGGCCATCACCGCCCCGATCACCACCGCCAGGCCGATGCCGCCCAGGCCGAACACCGCCACCGTGCTGCCGCGCTCCACCTTGGCGGTGTTGAGCACAGCGCCGATGCCGGTGGTCACCCCGCAGCCCAGCAGGCACACCTTCTCGAGCGCTGCCGCCTTGTTGATCTTCGCCACGGCGATCTCCGGCAGCACCGTGTACTCGGAGAAGGTGGAGGTGCCCATGTAGTGGTGCAGCATGCGGCCGTCCTTCGAGAAGCGGCTGCTGCCATCGGGCATCACCCCCCGGCCCTGGGTGCTGCGGATCGCCTGGCAGAGGTTGGTCTTGCCCGAGAGGCAGAAGCGGCACTGGCGGCATTCAGGGGTGTAGAGCGGGATCACGTGGTCGCCCACGGCCACGGAGCTCACGCCTGCGCCCACTGCCTCCACCACGCCGCCGCCCTCGTGGCCGAGGATCGCCGGGAACAGCCCTTCGGGATCGGCGCCTGAGAGTGTGTAGGCATCGGTGTGGCACACCCCCGTGGCCACCAGGCGCAGCAGCAACTCGCCCGCCTGGGGCGGCGCCACGTCCACCTCGGTGATCTCCAGGGGCTGGCCGGGGGCCCAGGCCACGGCGGCTCGGCTGCGGATCATCGGCTCAGGGCGGCTGTGCTCATCCTCAGCCTTGGCCGGAGGGCGCGGCGGCTCAGGCGCCCAGGGGCTGGGCCTCACGGCGCTTGCGCAGCTCCAGCCACAGCATCAGGGCCGTGATGTCGGCCGGACTCACCCCGGGAACCCGCCCGGCCTGGCCGAGGGTGAGGGGCTGCACGGCGCTGAGTTTCTCGCGGGCCTCATGGGAGAGGGTGCCGATGGCGCTGTAGTCGAGGTCTGGGGGCAGGGGCCGGTGGGTCTGTTTCTTGGCCTGGTCGATCTGCTGCTGCTGGCGGGCCAGGTAGCCGCTGTATTTGATGTCGATCTCGGCGCCCTCGCGCACCTCGAGGGGCAGGGCCGGATCCGCCAGGCCATGGGCCACCAGGTCGGCGCTGTGGAAGCCGGAGCGGCGCAGCAGGTCGGCCAGGGTGATCGAGCCGCGGATCGGGGCGCCGGTCTGGGCCTCCACGGCTGCGGCGGCGGGATCGCTCACCTTGAGCCGCACGGCGGCCAGCCGTTGCTTCTCCGCCTCGATCGCCTCCTGCTTGGCGCTGTAGATCTGCCAGCGGCGGTCATCGACCAGCCCCAGCTCCCGGCCCAGCGGCGTCAGGCGCCGGTCGGCGTTGTCGCCGCGCAGCACCAGGCGGTATTCACTGCGGCTGGTGAGCACCCGGTAGGGCTCGCGCAGATCCTTGGTGATCAGGTCGTCGATCAGGGTGCCGATGTAGCTGCCCTCGCGGGGGAAGTGCACCGCTGCCTCGCCCCGCACCAGGCGGGCGGCATTGAGTCCCGCCACCAGGCCCTGGGCGGCGGCCTCCTCGTAGCCGGTGGTGCCGTTGAGCTGGCCGGCGCTGAACAGGCCGGCGATCCGTTTGGTTTCCAGCGAGGGTTTGAGCTGGGTGGCGGGCAGGTAGTCGTAGTCCACGGCGTAGGCCGGCCGCAGCATCACGCACTGCTCCAGGCCCGGCAGGGTGCGCAGCAGGTCCAGCTGCAGCCGCTCCGGCAGGCCGGTGGAGAAGCCCTGCACGTAGATCTCGGGCGTGTCGCGGCCCTCGGGCTCCAGGAAGATCTGGTGGCTCTGCTTGCCTTCAAAGCGCACGATCTTGTCCTCGATCGAGGGGCAGTAGCGGGGCCCCTTGCTGTCGAGAAAGCCGCCGTAGATCGGCGTGAGGTGCAGATTGTCGCGGATCAGCTGGTGGGTGGCCGCCGTGGTGCGGGTGAGGTGGCAGCTCATCGGCTCGCCGCTCACCCAGGCCGCCGGATCGAAGGAGAAGAAGCGATCGGCCGCGTCGCTGGGCTGCTCCTCCAGCTGGTCGAGGGCGATGCTGCGCCGGTCCACCCGGGCCGGCGTGCCCGTCTTGAGGCGGCCAGTGCGGAAGCCCAGGGCCTGCAATGCCTCGGTGAGCCCCTCGGCGGCCTGCTCGCCGGCCCGGCCGGCGCTCATCGACTGGTTGCCCACCCAGATCTGGCCGCCCAGGAAGGTGCCGGTGGTGAGCACCACGGCCGGGGCGGCATAGACGCTGCCGAAGTAGGTGCGCACGCCGCTGATGCGGCCGCCTTCACCCGGCCTGCCGTCCAGCTCCAGCCCCGTCACCATCGCCTCGCGCAGCGACAGGTTCGGGGTGTGCTGCAGCAGCTGCAGCATCTGGCGGGCGTACTGGCGCTTGTCAGTCTGGGCCCGCAGGGCCCAGACGGCCGGACCGCGGCTGGCGTTGAGCACCCGTTTCTGCAGGGCGGTGGCGTCGGCCAGACGACCGATCACGCCGCCGAGGGCATCCACCTCATGCACCAGCTGGCTCTTGGCCGCCCCGCCCACGGCCGGGTTGCAGGGCTGCCAGGCGATGCGGTCGAGGTTGAGGCTGAACAGGGCCGTGTTCAGGCCCAGCCGTGCCGCCGTGATCGCCGCCTCGCAGCCCGCATGGCCGCCGCCCACGACGATCACGTCGAAGGTTTCGGTGGGGGAGAGGGTCATGGTCGGCCCGGGCCTTGACATCAGCACAGCCTTGAGTATGGACGCCCCCGCTGTTCAGCTCAGCAGCCAGTGGTCAGTGATGTCCTCCGCCAGGAAGCGCCACAGATCGGGGCGGAGCGGATGCTTGAGCACGGTCTGGCTGGGATGGCGCCAGGGGCGCAGCACCTCGTGGGGGCGGGGCCGCCCGTGGAACTTGAGCACGCAGGCCGCCTGGCGGGCCCGCTCGGCGGCGGCGGCATCGTGGCGGGCTAGCTTGCGCAGGCCCCGGTAGGAGGCCACCAGCCCCTCGGGCCAGGTGGCCAGCGCTCCAGGGCAGTGGCACTGCAGCGCCCGGTAGATGAAGTTCTGATTGGGGCCTGGGGTGCCGTGGTCCTCCCCGTCCAGGTAGGCCTGCCACACCCGGGCCGTGGCCGCTCCCGGCCGCAGCTGCATCACGCAGGAGTTGAGGGTGGGGTAGCTCCAGTCGCGCACGCCGATCAGCGGGGCCGGATCGGCCGCGCCGATCCGCAGCAGCGGCTCGAGGCCGGCGCGCACCACCAGGGTCACATCGAAGAAGAGAAAGGGCGTCTCGCCGGTGATCGCGGCATTGAAGAGCTGGATCTTGCTGCAGAAGCCGTGCAGGCCCAGGGGCTCCAGCTGCCGGTGCTGCAGGCCGAGGCTGGCCAGGGCCGGACGGTTGGCCGCGTCACACAGCACCGTGAGGCTGTGGGGTGCCCTCAGGTGCCGCTTCAGCATGCGCTGCAGCCGCTCGGCGTAGTGGGGCCCGTAGCTGCGGCCGGTGAGCACCGTGAACACCTGCAGCCCCATCAGGCGGCCAGGTTGCGGAAGCGGGTGAACTGAGGTTCGAACAGCAGCTTCACCGTGCCCACCGGGCCGTTGCGGTGCTTGGTCACGATCACCTCGGTGATGCCCCGGTCGGCGGTTTCGGGGTTGTAGTACTCGTCGCGGTAGATCATCAGCACCAGATCGGCGTCCTGCTCGATCGAGCCCGATTCGCGCAGGTCGCTCAGCATCGGCCGCTTGTTGGTGCGGGATTCCACGCCCCGGCTGAGCTGGGAGAGGGCCATCACCGGCACGTTGAGCTCCCGGGCCATGCCCTTGAGGCCCCGGGTGATCCGGGAGAGCTCCTGCACCCGGTTGTCGGGGGTGGAGCCCTCCATCAGCTGCAGGTAGTCGATCACGATCAGGCCCAGCTCCTTGCCCGATTCCGCCATCAAGCGGCGGCAGAGCGAACGCATCTCCAGCACGCCTGCATTGGGTTTGTCGTCGATGAACAGGGGCAGCTGGCCGAGGCTGTTGATGCCCTGGCCGAGCATGGGCCACTCCTCCTGCTGCAGCCGGCCGGTGCGCAGCCGGCCGCTCTCGATGCCCACCTCCATCGACAGCAGCCGGTAGGTGAGCTGCTCCTTGCTCATCTCCAGGCTGAACACACACACCGGCAGCTGGTGCAGCTGGGCCACGTTCTTGGCGATGTTGAGCACGATCGAGGTCTTGCCCATGGCCGGGCGGCCGGCCACGATGATCAGATCGCTGCGCTGCAGTCCCTGGGTGATGGCGTCCAGGTCGTAGAAGTTCACCGGGATGCCCGCCACCGAGGTGCCCAGCGAGCGGCTCTCGATCTCGTTGAAGGTGCTGGTGAGGATCTCGGCGGTGGGGGTGAGGCCTTGGCTGGGTTTCTCCTGGCTGATCGCGAAGATCTTCTGCTCGGCCTCATCGAGCACCTGGTCCATCGGCTTGCCCTGATCGAAGCCGAGCTGGATCACCTCGTTGCCGGAGCGGATCAGCCGGCGCCTCAGGAACTTGTCCATCACCAGGCGGGCCACCTGGTCGATCGAAGCGGTGGACATGGTGCGCTCCACCAGCTCCACCAGGCGGCTGCTGCCGCCCACCTTCTCCAGCAGGCCGGTGTCCGCCAGCCAGGCGGTCATGGCGGTGAGGTCGGTGGGCTTGCCCTGGCTGTGCAGCATCAGGGCGGTGCGGTAGATCTCCCGGTGGGCCCCCAGATAGAAGGCCTCCGGCTGGAGCACATCCGCGACCCGGCTGATGGCGTCGGGATCGAGCAGCACGCCCCCCAGCACCGCCTCTTCCGCCTCCAGGTTCTGGGGGGGCACGGAGTCGGGCAGGGCCTCGAAGCTGGCCTCATCCCGCAACCGTCCCCGCCGCTGGGCGGGCCGCACCGGCGCGATGTCACTCTGCCCGTCAGAGGGATCGCGGTTGGCCTCGGCGCCTTGATGACCGTCGGGCTCGCGCTCTGAAAGCGGCAGGCTCACCATAGCTGGATGTCCCGCTGGGAGGCCGGCCAGTCCCTGGGGTGCTGGCGGCGGTGGGCGCCCATTCTGGCCTGAGCCGACCGCGCGCTCAGTGGCTGATCACTTCGAGGTTGATCTCGGCCGTCACCTCGGGGTGCAGCTTCACGTGCACCTTGTAGGAGCCGGTGCGGTGGATATCGGGCACCGTGATGTCGCGGCGGTCCACATCCTTCTTGGTGGCGGCTTCGATCGCCTCGGCCACGTCGCCGTTGGTCACGGTGCCGAACAGCACGTCATCGCCGCCGGTCTGCTTCTTCACGGTGAAGCGGCCGATCGTGGCCAGGGCGGTGCGGAAGGCCTCGGCTTCGGCCCGCAGGGCCGCCTGGCGCTCGGCCTCCTTGGCCCGGCGGGCCTCCACCTGCCGCAGCACGGCTCGGGTGAGGGCAACAGCCTTGCCGGTGGGGAGCAGGAAATTACGGGCGTAGCCGGGGGCCACGTCCACCAGATCGCCCCCCTTGCCCAGGCTGAGGACGTCTTCGCTGAGAACGACTTGAACGCGCTTGGCCATGGGAAAAGGAGAGAGAAGTCTGATCGCGAGCCGATCCAGCAGCCTACGTGACGGGCTCAGGCCCTCAGGCTGGGCCTGGCCGCGATGGCGGGGAGACGCACCTGCCTGGCCAGGCCCAGCCGACGCATCAGCCGGATGTGCTGCCAGGTGAGGTCGAGCTGGCGGCCGAAGCCATGGCGCGCCGAGTGGGGGAAGGCGTGGTGGTTGTTGTGCCAGCCCTCACCGAAGGTGAGCGCGGCCACCCACACGTTGTTGCGGGACTGGTCGCCGCTGTCATGGGACACCTTCCCCCAGCAGTGGGTGGCCGAGTTGACCAGCCAGGTGCAGTGGTAGACCACCACCAGGCGCAGCGGGATGCCCCAGAGCACCAGGGCCCAGCCGCCGGCACCGGTGACCGTGCCGATCCAGAACAGCAGGCCGGCCAGGGGCAGCTGCAGCAGCAGGAACCAGTTGTTCAGCCAGCGGTAGTAGGGGTCACGGGCCAGATCACCGGTGAGGCGGGGCACCGCGGCCATGGCGGGAACGGTCTCGAACATCCAGCCCATGTGGCTCCACCAGAAGCCCTTGAGGCTGCTGTGGTGGTCGACGTCGGTGTCGGAGAACTTGTGGTGGTGGCGGTGCAGGCCCACCCAGTCGATCGGGCCGTGCTGGCAGCTGAGGGCGCCGCAGGTGGCGAAGAAGCGCTCCAGCCAGTGGGGCACGCGGAAGGAGCGGTGGCTCAGCAGGCGGTGGTAGCCAACGGTGACGCCGAGGCAGGCCGTGACCCAATAGAGCACCAGGAAGCTGGCCACGGCGGGCAGGCTCCAGAAGCGGGGCAGCAGGGCCACGATGGCGAGCGCATGGAGCGCGCCCATGTAGGCCACGATGGTCCAGTTGATGCCCGGTTCGCTCTGGGGCGCGGCTGCGCCGCTGCGGGGTTGGCGCAGGGCCTCGGCCCGCAGCAGTCCCCTGGTGCCGCCGCTGATCCGGGCGGGCTGCCGGGTGCTGCGGGCACTGGGACGGGGACGGGCTCGGCTGGAGGCTGTTGCGGTCATAACGGACCGACTCCTGATCACTGGCTAAGATGGTAGCAATACGAATCCTGATCGCAAGACTTCGCAGTGGGTTACCGGGACGACCTCGCGGCCGGGCGGGTGGCCTTTGCCCATCTCGTTCGCCTCTGGCACGGCCGCAATGGCTGGAGCCACCGCGTGCTGCCCGCCCTGGCCGAGGCCCTCGATCTCGGCCGCGTGCACAATTCCCAGCTCTCGATGTTGCGCAACGGCAAGCTCGCCTCCCCGGGGCCGGAGGTGTTCCTGGCCCTGGGGCGCATCAACCAGTTGCTGGCCGCCGAGGTGGTGGATGGCACCCTCTCCGAGTCGCTGCGGCAGCAGCTCGCCGACCAGCCCTCACTGCTGGCCGACCTGCAGGCCTCGGCCCTGCCGGTGCAGGAGCCGGGCGAGGCGGTGCTCGGGCCCGGCGAGCTGCTGGAGGTGTTCGTGGGTCTGCGCCATCCCCCGGCTGCCTTCGACCTGCGCATTGCCGAGGGCGAGGCCCTGATCCTGAGTGCCGCCCTGGCTGAGCTGCTCACCGCCGGCCACCCCTGGCGGCTGTGCCGCGACACGGTGCTGGCGGCCTATCCGGTGAGCAAGCGCTCGCGGCGGGAGCGCTTTGCTGCGGTGATCGCCGGCCAGTGCGACTACAGCGCCGCCGAGCTTGATGCCGAACTGCCTGACCTGCGCCGCACCCTGGCGGCCCTGGGCGGTGTGGAGGAGCAGCACCTCAGCCCGGCCCGCTTTCTCGATCTGCTGCGTCAGCGGGCCCGGGGCCTCGGCGGCCTGGCGCCCGACCCTGGCGAGGCTGACCTTGGCGCGGCGATCCGCCAGCAGCTGGGCGGCCTCTGATCCCTCAGGGGCGGTAGTGGGCCAGCCGCACGCGCCGCGCCCAGCCCAGGGCCCTCAGCAGGCGGATGTGCTGCCAGGTGATGTCCAGCTCGAACCAGCGCAGGCCGTGGCGCGCCGAGTGGGGGAAGGCGTGGTGGTTGTTGTGCCAGCCCTCGCCGAAGGTAAGGATCGCCACCCACCAGCAGTTGCGCGAGCGGTCGGGGCAGTTGAAGTTGCGGTAGCCGAAGGCGTGGGTCGCGGAGTTCACCAGCCAGGTCACGTGGTACACGAGCACCAGCCTCAGCGGGATGGCCCAGAGCACCAGGCCCAGCCCGCCGCCGTGCACCCCGGCCAGCTCGCCATAGGCATAGAGGGCGACGCCGAGGGGCGCCTGCAGCAGCAGGAACCAGCGATCCAGCCAGCGGTAGAAGGGGTCGCGCTGCAGATCCCCGGTGAGCCGCTCCACGTGCTCCAGGGCTGGGATCTGGTGCAGCATCCAGCCGCTGTGGGCCCACCAGAGGCCGCGGCCGGCGTCGTGGTGGTCGTTGGGCTGGTCGGAGAACTTGTGGTGGTGGCGGTGCAGGCCCACCCACTCGATCGGCCCGCTCTGGCAGGCCATGGCACCCATCAGCACCAGGGTGCGCTCCAGCCAGAGGGGGGCACTGAAACTGCGGTGGGTCACCAGCCGGTGCAGGCCCAGCGTCACGCCCAGCACGGTCATCCAGTAGAGGAACGCCAGGGCCACCAGGGCCTGCCAGCTCCAGAACCTCGGCAGCAGGGCCACCACGGCCCCCACGTGCATGGCCAGCATGAAGCCGGTGGTGCCGAGCTTGTAGCGCCGTTGCCGGGGGGGCAGGGGCTTGCGGCGGCTGCGCAGGGCAGCCAGCAGCTGGCGCTCCTGCTGGCTGCTCGCCGAGGGGGCTGGCAACAGCGGGGCGGGGTCGAGCTGAATCACCAAGTGCGTGGGGAGCGGGAGTGGACGGTGCGGCGGCGGTGCACCCCCTGGCCGGCTCGGCCGGTCTGGGGATCTGCGGAGGCCGTAAGCCGTTGGACGTCTGTGTCCGGCTCCCGAGTGGCGGGAATCTAGACGGGCAACATGGGAGCCCCTCCGGCCCCAGCGATGTCCAACCCCTGCTGGGCCCGCGACCAGCTCGATGGCGCCAGCGCCCGCATCGCCCCCTTCACCGAGCGCCACACGGCCGGCGTGCAGCCCCGACTGGAGCGGGTGCTGGCGGCTCTGGCGGCGGAGCGGGTGGGGGTGCAGCACTTCGCCTCGGTGAGCGGCTACGGCCATGGCGACCAGGGCCGCGAGGTGCTCGATCGGGTGTTCGCGCGGGTGCTGCAGGCCGAGGCCGCCGCCGTGCGGCTGCAGTTCGTCAGTGGCACCCACGCCATCGCCGCCGCCCTGTTCGGCGTGCTGCGGCCGGGGGATCGGCTGCTCTCCCTCACGGGCCGCCCCTACGACACCCTCGAGGAGGTGATCGGCCTGCGCGGGCAGGGCCAGGGGTCCCTGGCCGAGTTCGGCATCCGCTACGCCGAAGTGCCTCTGAGCGCCGCCGGCCGGGTGGATCTGGAGGCGGTGGACCTGGCCCTGGGTGAACCGACGCGGATGGTGCTGATCCAGCGCAGCTGCGGCTACAGCTGGCGGCCCTCCCTCTCGATCACGGCGATCGCCGAGCTGGCCGAGCGGGTGAAGCGGCGCCAGCCCGGCTGTGTGGTGTTCGTGGACAACTGCTACGGCGAACTGGTGCAGGAGCAGGAACCCACCGCCGTGGGGGCCGATCTGATCGCCGGCTCCCTGATCAAGAACCTGGGCGGCACGATCGCCCCCACCGGCGGCTACGTGGCCGGCCGCGCCGAGCTGGTGGAGCAGGCCTGCTGCCGGCTCACCGCCCCGGGCATCGGCGCCGAGGGCGGCACCAGCTTCGACCTCAACCGCCTGCTGTTCCAGGGGCTGTTTCTGGCGCCCCAGATGGTGGCCGAGGCCCTGATCTGCAGCGAGCTGGTGGCCCAGGTCTTCAGTGACCTCGGCTATGCCACCCAGCCGCGGCCCGGAGAACCGCGCAGCGATGTGATCCAGGCGGTGCGGCTTGGCTGCCCCGAGCGGCTGGCCACGGTGTGCCGCGCCTTTCAGGCCGCTTCCCCGGTGGGTGCCTACCTGGATCCGGTGCCGGCGCCGATGCCCGGCTACGCCAGTGAGCTGGTGATGGCGGGCGGCACCTTCATCGACGGCAGCACCAGTGAGTTCTCCGCCGATGCGCCGCTGCGGGAGCCCTATGTGCTGTTTGCCCAGGGCGGTACCCACCGGGCCCATGCCCGCATCGCCCTGGAACGGGCCCTGGCGGCCCTCGCCGAATCCGGGCATGGTCCTCCAGACTGACGCGCACTGTCTTGCCCCCCGCGTGCGATGGCGCTCTCCTATCCCAGCGACTGTCGCTATGCCGACAGCCACGAATACGTGCGCCCCGATGGCGACAACGTGCGTCTGGGCCTGAGCGCCTTCGCCATCGACCAGCTCGGCGACATCGTCTTCGTCGAACTGCCTGCGGTGGGGGATGCGCTCACCCAGGGCCAGAGCTGCGGCAGCATCGAGTCGGTGAAGGCGGTCGAAGACCTGCTGGCTCCGATCTCCGGGGTGGTGCAGGCCCGCAACGAGGCCGTGATCGCCAGCCCCGAAGAACTGCAGAACGATCCCTACGGCGAGGGCTGGCTGCTGCTGCTGCAGCCCAGCGAGCCGGCCCAGCTGGAGAACCTGCTGGAGGCGACGGCCTACGCCGCCAAGGTGGAGGGTCACTGAGCATGACCTCATCGCTGATCAACACCGCAGCTCAGTCGACAGCTGAGGCCGATGCCGCAGCCCTGCCC
>NZ_JADEWP010000290.1:0-2091 GCF_015207535.1 Cyanobium sp. LEGE 06143
CCACTCGCAGGCGGGCAAAGCGAAGCCCAGGGCGGCGCCGGTGAGGGGCCCCCAGACGGGGTGGGCCRGCAGCCGCCGCAGCCAGCGCCCCCCCGGCGCGAAGCGCCTGGCCAGGGCGGCGATCGCCACGCCGATCAGCAGAAAGGGCAGCGCCTCCACCAGTAACCCCTGAAACAGGGCCCAGGCCGTGGCCAGGCGGGTGAGACTCACGCTTGCGCCCCCGCAGGGAGGCTGGCGTCAAACCAGGAGGGCGTTGCGGCGAAAGCAGCGGCGTTGTGGCTGTTCTCGCGGGCTTCGGTCTTCCAGCAGCAACTGCGGCCGCCGTCGCGGCGCTGCAGAAGGTCGTTGGCCCAGCTCCACACCAGAGCGGCGCTGGCCTCCATGCCCACGTTCTCCATCACCCGCAGATCCAGGGCGCCGGCGTTGTGCAGGGTCTGCCACTGCTCCAGCAGGGGATCGTCGGCATTGGCCAGAAAGGTGTGGTCGAACTGATGGCTCAGCTGGGCCTCCAGGGGCCTGAGGCTGGAGAAGTCCACCACGAAACCGCAGGCATCGAGGGCGGTGGCGCTGAACCAGAAGGTGAAGCTGCGGCTGTACCCGTGCACGAAGCGGCAGTGGCCCTGATGGCGCCACTGGCGATGGCAACACGGATAGCCCTCGAAGTGCTTGCTGCAGGTGTAGGTCGCCGGCGCGGGCATGGGAGAGGATCGGGTCAGCGGCAGAGCGGTGGCCTTGCAAGGTCTATTTCAGCGTGGAGCGGGGCAGCGGCCGGAGCCCGGCTTCATTGAGGCGCTGCGCTTCAATGACGATGGCCTGATTCCCGCCGTGGCCCAGGACTGGCTGGACGGGGCGGTGCTGATGCTGGCCTGGATGAACCGGGAGTCGCTGCAACGCACCCTGGAGAGCGGCGAAGTGCACTACTGGAGTCGTTCGCGGCAGGAGCTCTGGCACAAGGGGGCCACCAGCGGCCACATCCAGCACCTGCGCGGTCTGCGTTACGACTGCGACGCCGATGTGCTGCTGCTCAGCATCGAGCAGGTGGGCGATGTGGCCTGCCACACCGGCGCCCGCAGCTGCTTCTATGACGACGGGCCCGAGCCCAGCGCCGGCGGAGCCGCCGCGCCGCCTCCACCCGCCGACGCCTGCACGGAACTGATGCGGGTGATTGAGGGGAGGCGGGACCAGCCCGAGCCCGGCAGCTACACCAACACTCTGCTGGAGGGGGGTGAGAACCGCATCCTCAAGAAAATCGGCGAGGAGAGTGCCGAGTTCGTGATGGCCTGCAAAGACGGCCAGCCGGCCGAGATCGCTGGGGAGGCCGCCGATCTCGTGTATCACCTGCAGGTGGCCCTGGCCTTCCACGGTGTCAGCTGGCGTCAGGTGCAGCAGGTTCTGGCGGCTCGCCGGGGCGCCCCACGCCGGGGATGAGAGCCTTCCGCCATCCATGGGCACGCGGCTCGTTCAGGCCGCAGGCAGCAGGAGGTTGCGGGAGCCGCGATGCCCCGATCGCAGGCCCGCTCAATCGGCCCTCAGCACCGTCTGTGCTGATCCTGCGGCTGGCGCCGGGGCTGCGGGCGGCGGCTGGCTGAGCCCAGGCTGGGACTGAAGCCAGCCTAGGGTGGCACGATCCCGCGCGCTCAGCTCCAGCACCGGCACCGGTCCGGGAATGGCGGCCAGGGCGTCGCCGGCAACATCGCTGTGGCCCCACATCCCGAAGGCGTGGCCCAGCTCATGCAGGGCCGTCGCCTGGGTGGCCTCCAGCCGCTGCCCTGGACTGATGCTCACCAGCACCTCGGGCTCCAGCTGCCAGCTGCCCTGCCGCAACACGGCCACGAGCTGCAACTCGGCGCGGCCATGGCTGGCGCGCCCACCCCTGAGGGGAGGCCGGCGGCGCAGCAGCTGAATCTGGGCCTGGCGGGGATCGTCCACCAGGGTGATCGGCAGCTCCGCGCTCCAGGTGTTGAGGGCGGCCTGCACCGCCTGGCGCCAGCGGCCATCCCAACGTGCTGCCGGCCCTGCGATGGCGCCCGGCTCGATCCAGAGGCACCAGTGGTCGCGCCGGGGCCAGCCCCAGGGGGTGGGGCTCAGCAG
>NZ_JADEWP010000291.1:0-2078 GCF_015207535.1 Cyanobium sp. LEGE 06143
GGGCCGTGAAGGAGATCGAGAGGGCCACGTCACCCCCCGCCAGGCGGGTCATGACGTTGGAGGTGATCCCCCCCGGGCAGCAGGCCAGCACCAGCACCCCCACGCCCAGCTCCCCCGGCAGGTTGAACAGGCGGATCAGCCCGAAGGCCACCAGGGGCAACAGCAGCACCTGAGCGATCACCCCAGCCAAAAGCGGCTGGGGCCGGCGCAGGGCCAGGCCGAAATCCGCCGGGGTGAGTGAAATCCCCAGGGCAACCATGATGAAGGCCAGCGCCAGGGGAAGGACAACGGTGAACATGCCGGCCGGTGACGTCCGGGGATTCTGAGCCGGGGCGACACGGCAGCAGCAGCAGCATCGGTGTCTAAACCGAGTTGCTGGGCGGAAGCTGCGCTGGAGGCAGAAACCGGCGGATGAAGAGGTCCATCGGTGTGGGGCCGCAATGGGGCTGCCAGGCGGCTCCAGGCGAGCGCCGCCAGCACTGCACCAGCAGCTGGGCTGGGCCGGCCTGCACCAGCAGGATCCGGTAGCGGTACGCCGCATCGGCGGCCTGAGCTGGACTACTGAGCACTTCAGCCCGTGCCTGGGTGCACAGGGCTGGGCTGAAGGACATCCTGTTGAACGGGTTGAACGGCACGAGCCTGCCTGCACCGCCGCTGAGGCGAGCTGATCAGTTGTCGATGAACAGCGAATGGGCCGTGCGCACGACCCGTGGATCGGGCTCACAGGCCACGTCGTGGTCTTTGTGCTCGTAGTCCAGGGCGTGGAGGACGCTGCGGATGGCGCCGAGGCGGGCCCGTTTCTTCTCGTTTGAGTTGACGATCGTCCATGGCGCCACGAGGGTGTCGGTGGCGAGCAGCATTTCGTTGCGGGCTTCGGTGTAGGCGCCGTACTTCGCCACACTGGCTTCGTCGATGGGCGAAATCTTCCACTGCTTGAGCGGATCGTCGCGTCGATCGTCGAAACGCAGTTTCTGCCTGCCCTGCGACACGGTGAACCACATCTTGAACAGCCTAATTCCACTGCTCACGAGGGACTGCTCAAAGCCGGGAACCTGGCGTAGAAACAGGGCGTGCTGCTGCGGTGTACAGAAGCCCATCACCTTTTCGACGCCGGCCCGGTTGTACCAGGACCGGTCGAACATCGTGATTTCTCCCGCCGCTGGCAGGTGCGGAACATAGCGCTGGAAGTACCACTGGGTTGCTTCGGCATCGTTGGGTTTGGCCAGCGCCACATGTTCACTGCCGCGTGGATTGAGGTGTTCGCGGAACCGCTTGATCGATCCACCCTTGCCCGCCGCATCGCGACCTTCGAACAGGATCACCACGCGCTCTCCGACAGCCTTGATGTGACGCTGCGCCTTGAGCAGTTCAATCTGGAGCGCTTCGAGGTCTTGCTTGTAGTGCTTCTTGTCGATCGTTTCGGCGTAGGGCAGATTGTTCTGCATCTCCTCGATCGACTGAACGGCTGAGGGGTGCTGCTTGCTCATGAGGGTGGCGAACGTTGCTTGGATATGAAATCGACGTGATCCAGCGGGTGAAACCTGTGATGCAACCCGATCACCTTTGCCCTAATGGCCAGCAAACTGCTGGTCCTGCCGAAAAGCTCGTATTGGAGCCGCTCCTGATCGGCCATCAATGGGCTGCGTTGGCGCCTCTGTTGCCAGTGTGCCCCCGCTCGGGGCTGCCGGCAGCAGCGGCGTGGGATCCACCGCCACCAGCCCTTGGGGCTGGCGTTGCCGCAGTTCCAGGTGCAGATGGGCCGTGCTGGCGTTGCCGCTCTGGCCCACCAGGCCCAGGCTCTGGCCCGCCGTCACGCTGTCGCCRRCNAYWRGKSTGRWRCGNCAGMMGMTGGSCSYNGAKSYTCGCCCRNGMCRYYGMMRTSSWCGATCAGCACCGTGAGGCCGTAGCCGCTGATCTCCGCCACCCGCTGCACCGTTCCTGGCAGCACCGCCAGCACGGCAGTGCCCTCCGGCGCGATCAGATCCAGCCCGGTGTGCATGCGCCAGGCGCCCCGCGCCGGGGAATAGCGCCAGCCCCAGGGGTCCTGCTCCGAGGCGGCCACGGCCAGGGGGTAGTGC
>NZ_JADEWP010000292.1:0-2061 GCF_015207535.1 Cyanobium sp. LEGE 06143
TCCGTTCCCCGCCCCAGCCCGATGGTCACCTCTCCCTACCCCCCGGCCTGGCTGGCGGCCATGACCTGGCGGGGCTGGCGTGTGGCCTATCTGAGCGCGCCGGCCCTGAGCAGCACCCCGGCGGCGCCGGTGCTGCTGATCCATGGCTTCGGGGCCTGTAAGGAGCACTGGCGTCACAGCGTGGAGGCCCTGCGGAAACAACGGACTGTGTATGCCCTTGACCTGATCGGTTTCGGGGCCAGCGACAAGCCCCGCTCCCGCCTGGGCGACGAACCCGAGCTGCCAGGCTCCCTGCGCTACGGCATGGAGCTCTGGGCTGATCAGGTGGTGGCGTTCATCGCCTCCCAGCAGTTGGACACGGTGCAGCTGGTGGGAAACTCCATCGGTGGCGTCGTCGCCCTGGCCGCCGCTGCCAAGCTGGAGCGCAGTGGCCGGCCCGCCCTGGGCGTGGTTCTAGTGGATTGCGCCCAGCGCGCCCTCGATGACAAGCGCCTGGTGGACCAGCCCGCAGGGCTGCGCCGCCTGCGCCCGGCCCTGAAAAGCGTGGTGCGCCAACGCTGGCTGACCCAGTTGCTGTTCCGCTCCTTCGCCCGGCCGGAGGCGATCCGCCGGGTGCTGCTCCAGGCCTATCCCAGCGGCCGCAACGTGGATGAGCAGCTGGTGGCGTTGCTTCTCACCCCGGCCCAGCAGCCCGGCGCCAGCGAGGCCTTCCGCGGCTTCGTGAATCTCTTCGACGACTGCCTGGCCCCGGACCTGCTGGGCCAGCTGGCCACGCCCGTGACCCTGATCTGCGGTCAGGCAGATCCCTGGGAGCCCGTGGCCGAAGCCCGCCGCTGGCAGCGCTTCGCCTGTGTGCGGCAGCTGCATGAACTGCCGGGGCTGGGCCATTGCCCCCACGATGAGGCCCCGGAACAGGTGAACCCGTTGCTGCTGGAGGCCCTGGCCGAAGCGGACCAGGGACTGAGCGCCACGGCTGGCTAGCGCACCTGGGCCACAACGAAGGAAAGCGGCAGGTCGAGCAGCTTGCCGGTGCGGGGCACATAGGCCCGCTTGTTGAACACGTCGTAGTTCTGCTGCTCGATCACATCGAGAATGCCGCGGTAGAGCCGCAGCGAGGCCCACACCGGCCAGCGGGCATCGGGAGCCAGCCAGCGCACGCCGGCCTCCGAGCGGGCAAACCACTGACGAGCCCGGGTCACCTGGAAGCGCATCAAGGCCCGCCAGTTGTCGTTGAGCACCCCCGCCAGAAGCTGCTCCTCGCCGTAGCCAAACCGCGCCAGCTCATCCTGGGGCAGGTAGATCCGCCCGCGGCTGCGGTCTTCTCCCACATCGCGCAGGATGTTGGTGAGCTGGTTGGCGATGCCCAGGGCCACGGCCGCATCCGAGGTGTCTGGGGCAGCACTCCAGGGGGCCGACGTGTAGGCGGCGTCGCGGCCCATCACCTCCTGGGTCATCAGGCCCACCGTGCCGGCCACCCGATAGCAGTAGAGCTCCAGCTCGGCAAAGCTGGTGTAGCGCTGCCGGCTCAGGTCCATGCGCTGGCCCTCGATCATGTCCAGGTAGGCCTGCAGCGGCTGGGGATAGCGCTCAAGGGTGTCCTGCATGGCCAGATCCAGGCCGTCGTGGACCACCCCGTTGAACAGCTCCCTGGTGCGCAGCTCCCAGGCATCGAGACGCTCAGCCAGCTCCTGCTCGGAGCGCGCCTGGGCCTCGGCGCTGTCCATCAGCTCGTCGGTGCGGCGGCACCACACGTAGATCGCCCAGATCGCGCGGCGCTTGGCCGGAGGCATCAGCAAGGTGCCCAGATAAAAGGTCTTGGCCCACTCGGCCGTCTCCTGCCGGCAGTGTTCGTAGGCCTGAGCAAGGCTGGGGAGCACCACAGGTCGGCTGGGACGCTGGCCATGGTGGCAGAGCTGGGCGGTCATCCCCGCACCAGCCGCTGTGGACGGCAATCGAGCGTCATGGACGAGGAGGACAGGGCGGGAACCTCGGCTGCGGCGTGGCGGGGGGACGGGGCCTGGGGGGAAGCGGTGGTGATGGCAGAGCGGCCGGGGAGCAGGG
>NZ_JADEWP010000293.1:0-2059 GCF_015207535.1 Cyanobium sp. LEGE 06143
GCCCTTTCCTCCGCCATGGCGCCACCGCCCGCTGCCCCGTTTCCTGCCGCCACCACGGCCCATCCCCAGGCTCAGGCCTCGGCCCTGCGGCGCCTGCTGGCAGCCCNGNRKCMSCACCGGCGTCTGGTGAGGCAGGCCGCGGCCTGCTCGGTGCTCAACAAGCTGTTCGATCTGGCGCCGCCGGTGCTGATCGGCCTGGCGGTGGATGTGGTGGTGCGGCAGGACACCGCCTGGCTGAGCAGCTTCGGGGTGAGCAGCGTGGCCGGCCAGCTGGGTGTGCTGGCGCTGCTCTCCTTTCTGATCTGGAGCGCTGAGTCGCTGTTCGAATATCTCTACGGCGTGCTCTGGCGCAACCTGGCCCAGACCGTGCAGCACGAGCTGCGCCTCGAGGCCTACGACCATCTTCAGCAGCTGGAGATGGCCTACTTCGAAACCAGCAGCAGCGGCCGGCTGATGGCCGTGCTCAACGACGACATCAACCAGCTGGAGCGCTTCCTCGACCACGGCGCCAACGAGATCCTGCAGCTGCTCACAACCGTGCTGGCCGTCGGCGGCGCCATGGCCGTGCTCTCGCCCACGGTGGCGGGGCTGTCGTTCCTGCCGATCCCGGTGATCCTGTGGGGGTCGCTGCGGTTCCAGAAGCGGCTGGCCCCGCGCTATGCCGCCGTACGGCAGCAGGCCGGCGACCTGGCCAGCCAGCTCAGCACCAACCTGGGCGGCATGCTCACGATCAAGAGCTACACCGCCGAGGGCTGGGAGCTGGAGCGGCTGCGGCGGCAGAGCCAGGCCTACCGCCAGGCCAATCGTCGGGCGATCGGGCTCTCGGCGGCCTTCGTGCCGCTGATCCGCTACGCGATCCTGTTCGCCTTCATCGCCATCCTGGTGATCGGTGGCCTCCAGGCCGAGCGGGGCGCCATCGCCACGGGCACCTATGCCTTTCTGGTGTTCATCACCCAGCGTCTGCTCTGGCCGCTGACCACCCTGGGCCGCACCCTGGACGACTACCAGCGGGCCATGGCCTCCACCAACCGGGTGCTCGACCTGCTCGACACCCCGGTGACCATCCCGGCCGGTGAGCGCCCCCTGCCCGTCGAGCAGGTGCGGGGTGAGATCCGCTTCGAGGCCGTGCAATTCGGCTATGGGGGCCGCGAGCCGCTGCTGCAGGCGTTCGATCTGGCGATCCCGGCGGGCAGCACCCTCGGCATCGTGGGGGCCACCGGATCGGGCAAGAGCACGATCGTGAAGCTGCTGCTGCGGCTCTACGCGATCCAGGCGGGTGAGATCCGTCTGGATGGGATTCCGATCCGCACGCTGCGGCTCGATGACCTGCGCCAGGCCATCGGCCTGGTGAGCCAGGAGGTGTTCCTGTTCCACGGCACGGTGGCCGAGAACATCGCCTACGGCAGTTTCGAGGCCAGCCCCGCGGCCATCGAGGCCGCCGCCCGCCGCGCCGAAGCCGACGCCTTCATCCGGGCCCTGCCCCAGGGCTACGCCACGGTGGTGGGGGAGCGCGGCCAACGCCTCTCCGGCGGCCAGCGCCAGCGCATCGCCCTGGCCCGCGCCATCCTCAAGGACCCGCCGGTGCTGGTGCTGGATGAGGCCACCGCCGCCGTGGACAACGAGACCGAGGCCGCCATCCAGCGCTCCCTGGAGCAGCTCACCGCGGAGCGCACCACCCTGGTGATCGCCCACCGTCTCTCCACCGTGCGCCATGCCGATCGGATCGTGGTGATGGACCAGGGCCGGATCGTGGAGAGCGGGCGCCATGACCAACTGATCCGCGCCGGCGGGGTCTACGCCAACCTCTGGCGGGTGCAGGCCGGCCTGCGCCGCGATGAACAGCTCGACGAGATGCTGAGGGCCTAGGGAGCCTCTGGGCAACGAGCCCTGAAAGTGGGTCCAAGGTTGGAATTTGCTCGGAATGAACAACGCTTGGCGAATCTGAGGTTGGCTTGGCTGATTTCACCCTTTCGGGTGCCAAAATCTGCCCATGTTGGCCGATTCTTTCCCTCGACAGGCACACTGATCTCCTGATCACGTACTGCGTAGCAACCTGCGA
>NZ_JADEWP010000294.1:0-2023 GCF_015207535.1 Cyanobium sp. LEGE 06143
GATACTGAAATCAGTAGCCTGACGGAAGACCAGCGAGCACAGCTCCGGGCGAGCCGGGTTGGCTTCGTGTTCCAGTCATTCCAGCTGTTGCCGGCGCTGAGCGCGCTGGAGAACGTAATGTTGCCCCTCGAGCTGGCAGGGATGGAATCGCCGGAGGCGCGGGCCAAAGAACTGCTTGAGCGGGTAGGGCTGGGCGAGCGCCTGAGCCATACGCCACGGCAGTTATCCGGAGGTGAACAGCAGCGGGTAGCCATCGCCCGGGCTTTCGCTTCCGACCCGGTTATTCTGTTTGCGGATGAGCCCACCGGCAACCTGGATAACCGCACCGGGCAGGCGGTGTCGGATCTGCTGATGGATCTGAACCGGGAGCAAGGCACCACCTTGGTCATGGTCACCCACGATGAACACCTGGCAGCGCGATGCGGCCGGCAGCTTCACATTGAAGCCGGTGTACTGACAGAGCCGGAAGCGGCCCGGGAGTTGGCTGACTGATGGCGGCTGCAAAAAAACTGATGTCGGTGCGCCGGGACTGGCGCGAGCGTGATGTGCGGGTTGTGCTGGTGGCCCTGGTGATTGCCGTGGCAACCGTGGCTACCATTGCCCTGTTCGCCAACCAGCTGCAGCGAACCCTGGTCTCCTCGGCCAGCTCTTTCCTGGCGGCGGATCGCCAGCTTGAGGCGGAGAATGGCCGGCCAGTGCCGGCTGAATGGATTGACGAAGCCCGTGATCGGGGCCTGGAGACCGGCCAGCTGATTGAATTCTCCACCATGGTATTTGGTGAAGGTGGGTTCCAGCTGGTTTCCGTCAAGGCCGTCAGTGATGAGTATCCCCTGCGTGGCGAGATCGAAATCCAGCCAGGCTCTGATGCCCCGCGCCAAACCGTAGGGGCCGGCCCCGGGAGGGGCGAGATCTGGGTAAACCCCCGGTTGCTGCGATTGCTGGAGCTGGAGATTGGTGAAACGCTCGAGGTGGGCAATCTTGAACTTGAGATCACCAGTCTGCTGATACGGGAGCCAGATGGCGGCTTCAGGCTATCTTCCCTGGCCCCGCGTGTGATGATTCATGTGGACGACGTGCCCGGCACCGGCGTGATACAGGAAGGCAGCCGCGCTGAATACGTGTATCTGTTCGCCGGGCCTGACAACCTGCTTGACGACTACTATCAATGGCTGGAGCCACAGCTGGAACCGAGCCATGAATGGGAAAGTGTGCGCGATGGCGAAACCTTCTCCCGATCCCTGGAGCGTGCTGAACGTTTCCTGTTGCTCGGTGGCAGCCTGGCGGTCCTGCTGGCGGCGGTGGCCGTGGCGGTTGCCAGCCGTCAGTACGCCTTGTCTCAGCGGGATACCGTGGCACTTCTTAAAACCCTGGGGCTGTCGAGCCGGGGAATTGGCGGCCTTTACCTGCGCCGGTTGGCGCTGTGGGGTATCGCCGGTGTGATTGGTGGCCTGCTGGTGGCGCTGCCGCTGTTCTGGGTTCTGGTTCGCCTGTTGAGCGACGTGCTGGAGCAGCCGGTCGATTTCCATCTGGCGCCTTCGGCCCTGGTACCCGCCTTGCTTACGGCTCTGGTTTCCCTGTTCGCGTTTGCCTATCCGCCCATTCGCCGGCTGCGCAATGTGGCTGCGATGCGGGTTCTGAGGGCGCAGCCCGGGGAAAGTGGGCGAGACGCGATCCCCGATATTGCGATTGCGATTCTCGCCGTGTTCGGTCTGGTCTGGTTATACGCTGGCGAGGTTGCGCTGGTGTTTGCCTTGTTGGGCGGCCTGGCACTCCTGTTGGCGGTGTTGGCGCTGGTCGGTGGCCTGATGGTGGCGGTTCTGCGCCGTGTACGTGGCGGCGGCAACGCCTGGCGCCTGGCGCTGGTGGGCCTGTACCGGCATCGACAGGCCAGCATGGCGCAAATGGCGGTGTTTGCCATGACATTGATGCTGGCGGCCACGCTGATCCTGGTGCGCACTTCTTTGCTCGACGACTGGCAGGCCCAGTTACCGGATAATGCCCCCAATCACTTCCTGATTAACAT
>NZ_JADEWP010000295.1:0-2018 GCF_015207535.1 Cyanobium sp. LEGE 06143
CAACGTCATCGTGAGGAAAGCGGAACAGGGCAGGGCTGAAAAGGGCAGAACGGCCTGCTCAGCTCTGGCTGCTCACGAACTCGTGGAAACGCCCAGCAAGATCCTGGAAGAAGCTGTCGCTTTGCTGCAGCAGGGAGTCCCAGCTGTCCTGAGTGGCCTGCTGGAGGCTCTCCAGCTGGACCTGGGCCTGGTCGCGGGCCTGGCGCAGTTCGGCGAGCCGCTTCCTGGTTTCGGCGCGCACGCTTTCGGCGGCGTTCTGCAGGCCCTGCTGCAGCTGGTCGATCTGGGCAGACCAGGCCTCGATCTGGGCCTGCTTCTTGTCGAGGATTGCCTGGCGGAGCTGCTCATCGGCGAGGCGCTGATCCAGCTCGCTGCGGCTGGCCTGCATCGTGGTGTTGGTGGGGGTCATGGATGGTTCCTGAAGTGCAACAACGGATGCGCCCCTGCTCTCGCCTATTGGGGAGTGTCTGGAAGGAAACACCAGAGAAGCGCCACAAGGCGTGAAGGCTGAGGGGAAACGTGCTTCCGAAATCCACTGTCAACGCGTCATTGCCAGAGCTGTTGGCAAGCGCAGAGAGACGAGCTGGATGTGACTGTTAAGTCGAAAGCGAACGTTGTGTCCGTTATTTCGACCCTAGCACGAAGTGATTGGTTGTCAACTCTCTGGCGCGTGATCAGTGGCGTTCCGAGATCACAATTCTGCCCAGATCGGTTGTGCTCAGAGGCCTCTCGGAGGGTGTGACTGCTGAACCTGAAGCCGCTGCATGCCAGCCGCCTAGTAGCGCAGCCGCACCGTGCGGGGCAGGGCTTCGCTGATGGCGCCTTCGGCATCGAGGGGGGGATAGGGCCGCCCCTGCTGGCGGCACCAGGCGGCCACCTCCGGGTAGCCCCACTCGAACAGCAGCCGCCTGTAGCGCTCAGGTCCCACCCCCTCGCCCTGGCTGGGCAGCAGCCCGGCGGCCTGGCGCTGGCGCAGGGCCTCGAACAGCAGCGTGGCCGTGGCCACGCTCACATTCAGCGACTGCACCATGCCGCTCATCGGAATCACGATCGCCTGGTCCACCAGGGCAATCGCCGCCGGGCTCAGCCCCCACTTCTCGGCCCCCAGCACGAAGGCGGTGGGGCCGGTGAAGTCGCAGCTGCGGTAGTCCACCGCCGTGGCGCTGAGGTGAGTGCCGTAGAGGCGGAAGCCCTGCTGCCGCAGAGTCTGCAGGCCCTCGGCGGCGCTGGCGTGGCGCTGCAGCGGCACCCATTTCTGGCTGCCCTGGGCCGTGGTGTTGAACAGGGGCAGGCGCCCCTCCAGGCACACCGCGTGGGCCTCCAGCACCCCCACCGCATCGCAGCTGCGCAGGATCGCCGAGAGGTTGTGGGGTTTGTGCACCTCCTCCAGCAGCACCGTGAGGTCGGCCATGCGGTGATTCAGCACCGCCTTGAGGCGCTCGAAGCGGCGGGGCAGCAGCGGCATGGGCACGATGGCGGCATGGAGGCTCCCAGCTTCGACCAGCGCGTCTACGCCGCCGTGGCCCGCATCCCGCAAGGGCGCCTCGCCACCTACGGCCACATCGCCGAGTCGATCGGTGCCTACGGCTGCGCCCGCCAGGTGGGCTGGGCCCTGCGCCGGCTGCCCCTGCCATCCGAGCTGCCCTGGCACCGGGTGGTGAACGCCCAGGGGCGGATCAGCTTCAACTCCAGCCGTGAGGGGAGCGACTGGATCCAGCGGCAGCTGCTGCTGGCCGAGGGCATCCCGGTGGACGGGGAAGGCCGTCTGCCCCTGGGGCGCTATCTGTGGGTGCCCCCCCTCGACCCAACCCTGCTTGCCTGAGCCCGTCTCCGCTGTCCCGGCTGACGCCGCCGATCGAGCCGCCCCCTCCGACTCCCCAGCGGCGGCCGGTCTGGCGTCGCGGCGGCTGGCCTGGGAGGTGCTGCTGGCCGTAGGCGGCGGCGCCTACGCCGATGTGGCCCTGGAGCGGGCGCTGCAGCGCAGCAGCCTGGAGGGGGTGGACCGGGCTCTGGCCACC
>NZ_JADEWP010000296.1:0-1948 GCF_015207535.1 Cyanobium sp. LEGE 06143
AGAGGGGGAGGAGGGGCCGGCGTCAGCCCCGGGGCCAGGCGGCAGGGTCAGCTCCAGGCTGCGGGCGGGCTGCTCCGGCCCCAGGGCTTCCCCTGGGAGCAACAGCACCGCGTCGAGGCCTGAGCAGAAGCGGTACCTGCTCACCCCAGGCAAGGCATGGAGCCGCTGGATCAGTCCTTGCAGGTTCAGGCGTGTGTGAACGTCCAGAACGGGGGCGGGGGAGGATGGCAATCCATCTTCGCGCCCCGTTTGAGGTCCCTCGACCTGCTGATCGCAGCCCCGAGCGACCCCGCCGGCCTGGCGGGCTGGGGGGACGTGGCCTTCGCCCAGAGCCTGCAGCGGGCCCTGCGCGGCTGTGGCCTCGCCACGCGCCTGCTGTTTCGCGACACCTACGAAAGCGCCACCCCCCCTCCCGCCGGCACCGGGCTGCTGCTGCTGCGGGGCAAGTTCCGTCCCCGCCCCGAGTGGCTCAGCCAGGCCACCTACTGCACCCGTCTGCTCTGGCAGATCAGCTGGCCGCTGGACATCAGCGCCGCGGAACTGGCCAGTTACGACAGGCTGTTCGTGGCTTCTGCCCAGGACCGGCAGCGCCTGGCCTACCTGAGCGGCAAGCCCACCCATGTGCTGCCCCAGGCCACGGACTTCCGGATGGCCGGTTCCCCGCGGCTGCCCAGCCGGGGGTTGCTGTTCGTGGGCAACACCCGTGGCTTGGTCCGGCCCCTGGTGCTGGGTTTCGGCCGCAGCGGGCTGCCGCTCACCCTGATCGGCAGCGGCTGGGAGGCCTACGGCCTGAGGGCGGAGCGGCAGAGCATCAGCAACCACGCCCTCCCGGCTCTCTACGGCGAGAGCCTGGCGGTGCTCAACGACCACCACGGCGCCATGCGTGATTTCGGCTATCTCAACAACCGGGTCTTCGATGTGCTGGCCTGCGGGGTGCCCGTGATCACCGACATGGCGCCAGGCTGCCCTGAAGCGCTGCTGCCGGGGATCGTCGTGCATGGCCCCGATGACGACCCCCAGGCCACGCTGGCTGAGGTGATGCGCCGCCGCTCCAAGCCTGGACTGCTGCAACGGGTCAGCGGGGTCGTGGCCAGTGAGCACAGCTTTCAGGCCCGGGCCGAGGCGTTGCTGGCGGCCTGCGGCCTTGGCTCAGGATTGGCTGACGCTGGCGGCTGGACGCGAGGGGCTGCCCTGGCTGCCCCCGCCGACCTCTGGCCCTGAGGGGAAGCCGGCCTGGTGGAGCAGCTGCTCCACTTCGGCGATGTAGAGCTGAAACCCCTCCAGCTGCAGGGCCTGGGCCCGTAGCTCTTCGGGGAATTCGACAATCGGATCAGGCTGGCCAGCCTTGACGTCCCGGCGCAGTTTGAGGCTGGCGGCCTCGGCCATGAGCTCGTCAAACCTGGGGAAGTCCGGGTCCTGAAGCAGGGCTCGACTCAGCTCCCTGGCCGCGACCACGCCCTTTCTGTTGGCCAGAAGCTCCTGGACGCGGGTCAGCTTGGCCTTCCGCCAGCTGCGCCAGGCTTCAGGCGCACGCCGCTCAGGATGCTCCAGAAGGATCGCCAGCCGTTGGTGGGGCGTAGGGGGGGGCAAGAGCCTCAGCCGCCGAGCGACCTTCTTCAGCGGCCAAAAAAAGCCGCGTCGGCGCGATGCCTCTGGTGTGGCTCTAGCCATGGTCTTTAGGGATGGCATTTCAGCCGACTCAGGCTACCCAGAACATGTGACGGCTACCTGGCCGGCCAGACACTCCCTACCTAGGGAGCCTCTGGGCAACGAGCCCTGAAAGTGGGTCCAAGGTTGGAATTTGCTCGGAATGAACAACGTTTGGCGAATCTGAGGTTGGCTTGGCTGATTTCACCCTTTCGGGTGCCAAAATCTGCCCATGTTGGCCGATTCTTTCCCTCGACAGGCACACTGATCTCCTGATCACGTACTGCATAGCAACCTGCGA
>NZ_JADEWP010000297.1:0-1897 GCF_015207535.1 Cyanobium sp. LEGE 06143
CACCACCTCCACCGCCTCCGCCAGCCAGCTGGAAACGCTCTGCATCAACAGCATCCGCTTCCTGGCTGTCGACGCCATCAACAAGTCGAACTCCGGTCACCCCGGCCTGCCCATGGGCTGCGCCCCCATGGCCTACGCCCTCTGGGACCAGACCCTCAAGCACAACCCCAAGAACCCCAAGTGGTTCAACCGCGACCGCTTCGTGCTCTCCGCCGGCCATGGCTGCATGCTGCTCTATGCGCTGCTGCACCTCACCGGCTACGACTCGGTGGGCCTGGACGACCTCAAGCAGTTTCGCCAGTGGGGTTCCAAGACCCCGGGCCACCCGGAAACCTTCGAGACCGCCGGCGTCGAGGTGACCACCGGCCCCCTCGGCCAGGGGATCGCCAACGCCGTGGGCCTGGCCATGGCCGAGGCCCATCTTGCGGCCAAGTTCAATCGCCCCGGCTGCGACCTGATCGATCACCACACCTACGTGATCATGGGCGACGGCTGCCACCAGGAGGGCGTGAGCAGTGAAGCCGCCTCCCTGGCCGGCCACCTCGGCCTGGGCAAGCTGATCGCCCTCTACGACGACAACCACATCACCATCGACGGCAACACCCAGGTGTCGTTCACGGAGGATGTGCTCAAGCGCTACGAGGCCTACGGCTGGCACACCATCCACGTGGCTGACGGCAACACGGACGTGGCCGGCATTGCCCGGGCCATCGCCGAGGCCAAGGCCGTTACCGACAAGCCCTCGCTGATCAAGGTGACCACCACGATCGGCTACGGCTCCCCCAACAAGGCCAACACCGCCGGGGTGCACGGCGCCGCCCTGGGCGCCGATGAGGCCGAGCTCACCCGCAACAATCTGGGCTGGACCTACGGCGCCTTTGAGGTGCCCCAGGAGTCCTACGACCACTGGCGCCAGGCGATCAGCCGCGGTGCCGCCGCCGAGGCCGCCTGGAACGAAACCCTGGCCACCTACCGCAGCACCTACCCCGCCGAGGCCGCCCAGTTCGAGCGCCAGCTGCGGGGCGAGCTGCCCCAGGGCTGGGATGCCGCCCTGCCCAGCTACACCCCGGAGGACAAGGGCCTGGCCACCCGGATGCACTCCTTCAACTGCCTCAATGCCATCGGCCCCAACCTGCCCGAGCTGATCGGCGGCTCGGCCGACCTCACCCACTCCAACCTCACGGACATCAAGGGTGAGGCCAGCTTCCAGAAGGGCGGCGAAGCCAACCGCTACCTCCACTTCGGTGTGCGCGAGCACGCCATGGCCTCGATCCTCAACGGCCTCGCTTACCACGGCAGTGGCCTGATCCCCTACGGCGGCACCTTTGCGGTGTTCGCCGGCTATGCCCTCGGCGCCATCCGCCTCTCGGCCCTGAGCGAGCTGGGTGTGATCTACGTGCTCACCCACGACTCGATCGGTCTCGGCGAAGACGGCCCCACCCACCAGCCGGTCGAAACCCTCGCCACCCTGCGCTCCCTGCCCAACCTGCTGGTGATCCGCCCCGGCGACGGCAACGAGACCAGCGGTGCCTACCAGGTGGCGATCGCCAACCGCAAGCGCCCCACCGCCCTGATCCTCAGCCGCCAGGGCATGGCCAACCAGCCCGGCTCCACCGCGGCTGCCGTGGCCAAGGGTGGCTACATCCTCGAGGACAGCGACGGCACCCCGGACCTGATCCTGATCGGCACCGGCACCGAGCTTGACCTCTGCGTCAAGGCGGCGGCCCAGCTGTGGGCCGATGGCCAGAGCGTGCGGGTGGTGTCGATGCCCTGCGTGGAGCTGTTCGAGGAGCAGGATGCCGCCTACCGCGAAAGCGTGCTGCCGGCGGCGGTGCGCAAGCGCCTGGTGGTGGAGGCCTCCAGCTCTTTCGGCTGGCACAAGTACACCGGCTTCGAG
>NZ_JADEWP010000298.1:0-1822 GCF_015207535.1 Cyanobium sp. LEGE 06143
GTGCTGCCGGCGGCCCGTGTGCGCCACGTGGATCGCCTCGGCACCCTGCTGCCAGTAGAGATCGAGAGCCGTTGCGGCGTGCTGGTGTTCGCACCGGAAGTGGCGTCCGGCCACAGCCTGCTGGAGCTGCTGCACCAACTGCGGCAGCGGGGGGTTGAGGGCGACCGGCTGCGGGTGATCACGGCCCTGGTGGCCTCGCCGGGCCTGAAGGCCATCGGTGAGCAGTTTCCCAGCCTCACCCTCTACGCCGGCTGCATCGATCCTGATCTGACCGGCGATGGGGCGATTGAGCCGGGTATCGGCGCTGTAGCTGAAAGGCTGTTCGGCATCCCCGGAAACGGAGCTGTCGTCCCGGCCGCTGCCTCTGCCTAGGGTTGGAACACTTGTGCACTGTTGATGGCTGATCGCCAGGCTGGTCAGAGACACCCAGGCGGTGCGGCGGCCAGCGCCGCTGCCGGCGACTCCTCGGCCCTTCTGATCAGTGCCCTGGCCGGAGCCGTGCTCGGCGCGGCCGGCCTGGGCTGGTGGCTGCTGTCGAAAGCGGATCAGCGCCGCGGCAGCATGCGCCAGCAGCGGGTGCTGCGGCTCTCGCGGCTGCAGGAGAGCGGTGGGGCGGTGGAGGGCCTGCCGGCACCGGCCTCCCTGACGGCCAGCAATGACCGGGAGCTGCACCAGAAGGTGCACCAGCTCAACGAGGCCATCGAGGATGTGCGCCGTCAGCTGGAAACCCTCAGCATTGGCCGTCAGGGCTCTCGGTAAGTTGCTTGCAGGCACTTTCCGCTGAGGCCATGCTCCGATCCGCTGCCATCACCCAGGGCGTTCAGCGTTCCCCGAACCGGGCCATGCTGCGGGCCGTGGGCTTCGGCGACGGCGACTTCGCCAAGCCGATCATCGGCATCGCCAACGGCTACAGCACGATCACCCCCTGCAACCTCGGCCTCAACGACCTCACCCGCCGGGCCGAGCAGGCCGCCCAGCTGGCGGGGGCGATGCCCCAGACCTTCGGCACCATCACGGTGAGCGATGGCATCTCGATGGGCACCGAGGGGATGAAGTATTCCCTGGTGAGCCGCGAGGTGATCGCCGATTCGATCGAAACCGCCTGCAACGCCCAGAGCATGGACGGCCTGCTGGCGGTGGGCGGCTGCGACAAGAACATGCCCGGAGCCATGCTGGCCATGGCCCGCATGAACATCCCGGCGATCTTCGTGTATGGCGGCACGATCAAACCCGGCAGACTCGGGCCCTGCGATCTCACCGTGGTGAGCGCCTTTGAGGCCGTGGGCCAGTTTTCCGGCGGCCGCATCGACGAGGCCGAGCTCACCGCCATCGAGAAAAACGCCTGCCCCGGTGCCGGCAGTTGCGGTGGCATGTTCACCGCCAACACGATGAGTTCGGCCTTCGAGGTGCTGGGCCTCAGCCTTCCCTACAGCTCCACCATGGCGGCCGAAGACCCGGAGAAGGCCGAGAGTGCCGCCCGCTCCGCCGAAGTGCTCGTGCGGGCGATCGCCGCCGACATCCGCCCCCGCGACCTGCTCACCAGGGAGGCCTTTGAAAATGCCATCAGCGTGATCATGGCCGTGGGCGGCTCCACCAATTCGGTGCTACACCTGCTCGCCATCGCGCGCACGGCCGGCGTGCCCCTCAGCATCGACGACTTCGAAGTGATCCGCCAGCGGGTGCCGGTGATCTGCGATCTCAAGCCCAGTGGCCGCTACGTGACGGTGGAACTGCACCGGGCCGGGGGCATCCCCCAGGTGATGAAGCTGCTGCTGGAGGCCGGCCTGCTCCATGKCGACTGCCGCACCATCGAGGGCCGCAC
>NZ_JADEWP010000299.1:0-1816 GCF_015207535.1 Cyanobium sp. LEGE 06143
ATAGTACGGTCTTGACAACCGTTGTCAGCTTGCTGATTCTGCTGATCGGTGCCCGGGCAGCCTTGGAAATGGAAATCCGCCAGTACCCGAAACTGGAAAGCACCACGGTGACGGTGACCACCGCATACCCGGGTGCCAGCTCGGATCTGATCAAGGGCTTTATCACAACGCCTCTGCAGCAAGCTATTGCAGAAGCCAGTGGCATTGATTACCTGAGCTCGACCAGCTCCCAGGGCGTATCCACCATCGAGGCCAAGATGGTTCTGAACTACGACGCCAACGATGCCCTGGCCGAGATCCAGGCGAAAGTAGCCAGCCAGCGCAACGTGCTGCCGGGTGATGCCGAAGATCCTGTGATCACGTCCAGTACGGGCGATGACAACGCTCTGATGTATATCGCGTTTTACAGCACCGAGCTGGACGTGCCACAGATTACCGATTATCTGAGCCGGGTGGTGCAACCCAAACTGCAGGCACTCTCCGGTGTTGGCAAAGCCCAGTTGCTTGGGCGCACCTTTGCCCTGAGGGTCTGGCTGGACCCGGAACGCCTGGCGGCAGTCGACATGACTCCGATGGAGGTGGCAGACAAACTGCGAGCGAACAACTACCAGGCAGCGGTGGGTGCAACCCGAGGCAAATACACGGAAATCAGCCTGACCAGTGACACCGATATTGCGGACCCGGAGGCTTTCCGCAACCTGGTGGTGAAGCAGGCCAATGGCACGCTGATTCGCCTGCGTGACATCGCAGAGGTGGAGCTGGGCTCGCAAACCTATAGCCAACTGGCACTGTATAAGGGCGAACCGGCTACCTATGTCGCCATTGAGCTGGCCCCTGGCGCCAACCCGCTGACGGTTGCCGGCCTGGTCAAAGACGAGCTGCCCGATATTGAAAGCCAGCTGCCCAGTGGGCTGGATGTACGCCTGGCCTACGATGCCTCGGACTTTATTGAAGACTCCATCAACGAGGTCATCGCTACACTACTGGAAGCCATGCTGATTGTGCTTGTAGTAGTGTTCCTGTGTCTGGGCTCTATTCGCGCCGCCATCGTGCCCTCGGTGGCCGTGCCGCTGTCGCTGATTGGCGGCGCTTTCATCATGCTGATCTTCGGCTTCTCGCTGAACCTGCTGACGCTGCTTGCCATGGTACTGGCCATCGGGCTGGTGGTGGACGACGCCATCATTATGGTGGAAAACGTTCACCGACACATCGAACAGGGCGAATCCCGTTTTGAGGCGGCCCTGAACGGTGCCCGCGAAATGGCCATGCCGATCATCGCGATGACCACCACACTGGTGGCGGTGTACGCCCCGATCGGCTTTATGGGCGGACTGGTGGGCTCCCTGTTCACCGAGTTTGCCTTTACCCTGGCCGGCACGGTGGTGATCTCCGGCATTGTCGCGCTTACGCTGTCTCCCATGCTTTCGGGCAAGGTATTGAAACCCCACGGCAGTCCCGGTCGGTTCGAGGTGCTGGTTGAGAAGTCGTTCAACGGGCTGGCCGGAGGCTATAAGCGAGCGCTTGCCTCACTGATGCAAACCAAATCGGTGGTAGTGTTCTTCGCCGTGGTGGTGCTCGGCTCCATCTACTTCATGGTGATGATGAGTCAGAACGAGCTGGCCCCCACCGAGGATCAGGGCATCCTGTTCTACCAGGGCCTGGGGCCCCAAACCTCTACGCTGGACTACCTGTTTGATCACGGCCAGGAAGTGCAGCAACGGATGTCGGAAGTGCCCGGCTACAACGAAGACTTCATGATTCTGGGCATTACCAGCCCGAATGCGGTGTTCGGTGGCTTTAAATTGGCCCCCTGGAG
>NZ_JADEWP010000007.1:0-27375 GCF_015207535.1 Cyanobium sp. LEGE 06143
CTGGTGTCCATGGCGCAGTGGAACCACACCGATCCATCTCGAACTCGGTTGTGAAACGCTGCAGCGCCGACGATAGTTGGGGGGAAGCCCCCTGAGAAAATAGGTCGATGCCAGGTAAAAACTTTTTTGTGCTTTGCTCTTTTCATCTAGGCTACCCTCGGGTGGCTTTTTTTGTGTCTGGACTGATCACTCCGGTGTTGCCACCGCTTCGCTGCTCGTCCAGAGGCAGACGTTCGCTTGGCGGGGCTGCAGTCCAGCCAACCAGGCGAGCGTCTGGGCGGAGGAAGGCGGGTGGGCACGGCGCCAGGCGGCCCAGTCGGCATTGCTGGCGAGCTGGCCTTGCACCGCGCCATCTCGATCCACCACCAGGCACAGGCCTCCCTTGGGCGAGTCCGCGAGCAGCCTGTTGATGGTCTCCACGGGGATCACACCGCTGGCCCCGCTGCGTGTGTTGCCGAGCAGCCGCACCTCGTGTGGGCCGTAGCGCGCTGCGGAAAGCTCCACCACACCAGGGGGCAGCTCGAGCTGGGGCCGGGCTTGCTTCAGCGCCGGGGCAGAACGGCGCTGCTGTAACACCCCACCGAGCCGAAGGGCCTGCGGCAGGGCCCCGGCCGGGGCGAAGCCAGGCGGGCGCAGCAGGGATTCAAGCGACAGCACCGAAGCCCAGGCGGCCAGGCCGAGAAGCACCAGGCGCCGCCGCTGCTTGGGAAGGGCTGGCGGCGGGGTCATCGCGTGGCGGGGCGCTGGTGGCGCAGCCACCACTCGAGCAGCAGCACATAGCTGGCGCACACCAGGCTGCTGGCGGCGAGGGAAAACAGCTGGGAGCCGGGGCCGCTATGCCAGAACTCAAAGCCCCGCAGGGCAGCCAGCGGCCCAGGGCCAGGATCGCGCACGGTGAACGCCAGCAGGGCGATGCGCACACCATTCAGCAGAAACACCCCGAAGAGGGTGACTGTGGCCAGGCCTGCGATGGCACCACCGCGACCGCGCTGCGGCAGAGGGAGCAGGATCAGCAGCRCCACCAGCGTGGCCAGGCTGAAGGCGATGGTGCTGCGGCCCGTGCAGGAGCCATCCACCAGCAGCACCTGGGTGGTCATCACGATGCGATCGGCCTGGGCATAGGCGGGCTGGCCCACCAGCCAGAGCAGCTGGGCGCTCACCCGGGCGGTGACGTGGGCGAGCGGCGCCACCGGCACGGCCCAGTTGAAGAGTCCTTGGGCCGGCAGCAGCAGGCCGAGCACCACCAGCTGCTGCAGCAGCGGCAGAAGCCAGAACGGTGGATCGTGGAGTCGGCCGGCGAAGCTGAGCACCAGCAGGCACCAGAGCAGGGCCAGCACCCCGGCCCACCAACGCCAGGGCGCCACGGAGCCAGGGGCGCAGGCGCCCCCCTCCTCTTCGCGCTCCATCAGCAGCAGGCCCCCGGCCAGCCAGGAGAGCGCGGCCATGATCGTGAAATCCCCCACCCCCCCGCGGGCGGCGAGGCTGAGCTGGCTGGAGGCCAGGCAGGCCAGCAGCGCCAGCCGGCTCCAGCGCTCCAGCCGGGGTTGGGTTTCCTGCCGCAGCATCCCCTTCATGTCAGTTCGGCGGGGGGCGCCTCGTCCTCCTCCGCCAACCGGGCAGCGCGGGCCTCGAGGATGCGCTCACGGGTGTCGAGCAGGGAACGGGGCCAAAGCAGTGAGGCGGCCAGATGGAAGAGGGCATACACCAGCGCGCTCAACCCCAGCCGCAGCGCCTGGCGGTTGAGGTTGCCGCTGGCATCGGCCCGGCGGCGGGTGGTCTGGGAGACCAGGCTGGCCTCGGCCCGATCCAGCAACTGGGAAGCCTGGCGCTGGCGATCAGTTAGGTAGGTGGCTTCGGCGGCTGGAGTCGACCCTTCCCCGGCAGGCAGGCCCACATCAAGGGCCTCCAGCAGACCTGGCTGGCTGGCCAGGAGCTGCTGGAGGGCGGAAGCATCGGGGGCGCTCTGCACGGCCTGCCGTAGTCGCTCCAGCCCGGCCAGCCCGTTCTGCAACGCGCCCAGGCAACCCTGATCAGCCAGGCCCAGGCCAACGACGATGACGTGATCCGCCTGGCCCGAGGTGCCGATGATTTCACCTTCCGCTGCGATAGCAGCCTGGCCCCCCTGGCTGCCGAGCAGGTGGTGGTGCGGGATCTCGATGGCAACATCATCGAAATCATCAGCTCGTCGAATGGTGAGATTTCTGGCAACACCCTCACCATTCCCCACGAGGAGGACGTGCAGGTCGGCCAGATCGTCCGGGTCGACCTCCCCGGCCCCTGGGAGAGGTCCTGCGCTGAGGCCACCAAGCTGTTCACGGTGCAGCGGGGCGCCGTTGCAGCGGCTGGTGGCGGCGGAGCTCCGGGTTGGATCTGGCTGCCCATCATTGCTGCCGGCGCCCTGGTGGGCTGTGCCATCGGCGGTTGCTTTGATGGCGGCGGCGGTGGTGGCGGCGGCAACTCCTCGCGCTGAGGTGGCCCCGGATTTCCACCGGCAGGATCACGATCCCGCCGGCCAGATCACGTTCCTGCCGGCTGTATCACCAGGTTGGCGTAGTTGTCCACCCACGTAAACAAGCCTGAATCCCGGGCTGGATTGCCTGGCCTGGAGCTGAACACCACCTGCAGGCCTGCCTGTTCAGCGGCGACGCATTCCTCCAGCGCGTCGCTGATGAACAGGATCCTTGAGGCGGTGGCTTCCATCCTTTCGGCGATTCCGCTATAGCTGCAAGGCTCACGTTTAGCGCCACTGCGGGTATCAAACCAATGGCTGAAGCAGGAGCTCAGATCACCGCCAGTGCTGTGCCCATACAACAGCTGCTGGGCTTGCACAGAGCCCGACGAATACACCGCCAGCACCAGTCCCTGCAATGTCCAGCGGTGCAGCGCCTGGGGCACGTCGTCGAACAGCGGTGAGCGGAGCACCCCCTCGGCGTAGCCCTGCACCCAGATCAGCCCCTGAAGCTGCTTCAAGGCGGTGAGCTTGCGGTCCTGCTGGATCAGCAGGGTGAGGTAGTCGTGCACCCGGGCGCCCGGCTGGGCGCGCAGCTGTTGCGCGGCTGGGTCAGCGTCCTGGGCCCACGCCGCTTCGGCCTCATCCAGCAGGGCCAACACCTGGCTGTCGTGGGCGTGTTCCTGGAGGTAGCTGTTCAGTTGAGCGGCTGCGTAGGGGAACAGCACCTCGGCGACGAAGCTCACCGGACAGGTGGTGCCTTCGATGTCGAGCAGCAGGTGGCTGACGCCATGGCAGGTCACGGTGGGGCCTGACGGTGGGGTGCTCATGGCTGAGCGACTCGCCGGTTGAGCAGCCCCTCGAGCAGGAGTTGCCGCCACTGCTGCTCAAGGAGGAACTCGTGGATTTCGATATGGCGCTGAGCCTGCTGCAGATCCTTCCCCCAGGCATAGAGGCCGTGGCCGGCGATCAGCAGTCCCATCGGGGCCTCGGCCAACAGCGGCCGGGCCCTGGCGCTGAGCCGTTGCAGGTCCTGGTCGTTGGCCAGCACCGGCACCACCACCTCCGTGGCGTGGGTGTGCACCCCCTCCAGCCCTTTCAGCATCTCCAGATCCCGCAGGGCCAGCTCACCCACCCCATCCTGGGACGGCCCGTGATGGCGGGACAGCAGGGTGCCGGCCTGGGAATGGGTGTGCAGCACGGCGCCCGCGCCGGTACAGTCCACGATGGCCAGGTGCAGCAGGGTTTCGTCGCTGGCACGTCCGTGGCCCTGCAGCACGGCGCCGCTGCCATCCACCGTGAGCAGGGCCTCCGGGGGCACCGTGCCCTTGTCCACCCCGCTGGGCGCCATGAGAAGGGCGAGGGGGTTACGGCGGAGCACGCAGCTGAAGTTTCCGCCGGTGCCCTCGCACCAGCCCCGGCGATGCACCGCGGCCATCGCCTCGCTCAGCGCCCTGGCCAGGGCCGCACGGTCCGGAGGCTGAGGGTTTGGTGACGGGACGGGCAAAACGGACGCGGCCAACGGGATCGGCTGGAGAGTGAGAGGCCTCAATGCTGGCAGTTCGGGCACCAGTGGCTGCTACGGCCCGCCAGCTTCTGACGCTGAATCGGTTGGCCGCAACGCCGGCAGGGCTCGCCCCCGCGGCGATACACCAGGGCCACGCCGCCGTAGTTGCCGTTGGTGCCCGTGAGGTCGCGGAAGTCGCTGAAGGTGGTGCCGCCGGCGCCGATGCTGATGCTGAGCACCTCCACCAGGGCCTGGCGCAGGCTCTCCAGCCGCGGGCGACTGAGGCTGCCGCTGGCGGTGTGGGGGCGGATCCCGGCAGCGAACAGGGATTCATCGGCGTAGATGTTGCCCACGCCCGCCACCACGGCCTGATCCAGCAGGGCGTTCTTGATTGGGCGGCTGGAGCCCCGCAGCCGCTGGCGCAGGTAGGTGGCTGTGAAATCCAGGCCCAGGGGTTCGGGGCCCAGCCGTTGCAGGCCGGTGATCACGGTGTCCACGGGCTGGCCGGCCGGTACCCACCACATCTGCCCGAAGCTGCGGGTGTCGATGAAGCGCAGCTCCTGGCCTGCTGCATTCCAGAACTGAACCCTGGTGTGGGAGCAGGGCTCTTGCGGGTGCTCCAGCCAGAGAAACTGCCCCGTCATCCGCAGGTGCACGCCCCAGTGGCCCGCATCAGAATCGCCGCGGCTGAGCTCCGCAATCAGATACTTGCCCCGACGGCTCCAGGATTCAACCGTGCAGCCTTCCAGGGCGTGGATGAAGGCAGAGGGATCGGGGGGGCTGGCCACAGCCCTGTCCCGGAGCACCGCGACGGCCTTGATCGTGAAACCACTGGTTCGCTGCTCCAGGCCCCGCCGCACCGTTTCAACTTCTGGAAGTTCCGGCACGGGGGAGGCGAAAGGAATGGCTGGTTGTCAGCCATCCTGCGTTGCCATGACAACGCTGAAGTTGATCCCCCCACCGAGCAGGCAGGGCAATCACCCTGGGCTCTGAGCCGAGGCTCAGGCCTTGTCCAGTTCCGCTTCGGCGAAGTTGTTGGTGTTGATGCCGCCCTCGGAGCCGCTGTAGCCGGTGTAGTTCACCTTGTCGAAGCGAACCACCACCGGGTAGCGGATCCCGGAGGTGTCGACCGAGGCGACGGTGCCGACTTCGTTGAACCAGTAGGACTCGGGACGCTTGATGCGCACTTTGTCGCCGCGGGAAATAGCCATCGCTGCGCTGTGGATTCGGAGGCTGTCGTAGGGGAAGATACCCGGCCCGCCAGGCGTCGTTGGCGCTGGCGTCACGTTTCGTCGCCCTTGGCCGAACCGCACCCGTGGGAGCATCGGCGGCACTGCTGCCGGCACCGGCCCATGGCGCCCACGGAGCTCTCCGCCCCGCCCGTTCTCTCCCTGGAGCTGCCCGATCCGGACAGCGACACGATCAGCACCCTGGAGTTCCTGGCCCGCCTTGAGGAGGCCTGGGCCGTGTGCGACCGCTTCGACCTGCAGACGGAGATCTGGCGGGGGCGGATCCTGCGGGCGGTGCGGGATCGCGAAAAGCGCGGCGGCGAGGGCCGCGGCACCGGCTTTCTGCAGTGGCTGCGGGAGCGGGAGATCAGCAAGACCCGCGCCTACACCTTGATCCAGCTGGCCGAATCGGCCCAGGACCTGGTGGGTGAGGGGCTGCTGGAAGAGGAGAGCGTGAACAACTTCTCGAAGCGGGCCTTCCTGGAGACGGCCCAGGCGGATCCGGAGGTGCAGCTGATGATCTCTGAGGCCGCCAACGAGGGCCAGCAGATCACCCGCAAGCAGGTGCGGCGCCTCAGCGACGAGTTCACCGCCGCCACCAGCCCCCTGCTGCCTGAGGAGATCCGCCAGCGCACCGCCGAGAACCTGCTGCCGCCGCGGGCGGTGGCGCCCCTGGTGAAGGAGCTGGCCAAGTTGCCGGAGGAGCAGCAGGACGACCTGCGCCGGGTGCTGCGCGAGGAGCCCGAGCTCGAGCGCATCCGCGACGTGACCAGCACCGCCCGCTGGCTCTCCAAGGCGGCGGAGGCGGCCCTGGCGGTGCGGGCCTTTCAGCAGGGAGACCTGCAGTTCGAGAAGGCCCTGCAGGAGGCCCAACGCCTCGACGCCCTGGGCCTGCTGGCCGATGCGGTGGGTCAGGCCCAGGCCCTGGAGGCGGCCGCCCTGAAGCTGCACACCAGCTGGCGGCGGCTGGGCGGATTGCAGGAGAGGCTCTGGGTGGAGAGCGGCAGCAGCACCCCCCACCTGCGCGACCTGCTCACGGCCCTGCAGTCACTCAGCGGCAACGTGCTGCGCGTGTCCCTGGGCGAGCTGGCCGGCGGCAAGCGGCTGCGGCTGCAGCTGGTGGAAGAGAGCCCGGAGCAGCTCCCTGCCCCGCCGTTGCCCTGATCCACCAGATCTGGAGCCGTCTAGGGTCGCTCTGCGCTAGCTGTGGTGATCTTGGTGCCTTCCGGTCCGGACGCTGCCTCGTTGGCTTCGCCGGCCCCGGTGTCGTCAGCGCCGGCCACTCCCCTGAATCCGGGAGCGGATCGGCTGGCCGACGCGCTGCGGCGCCATTTCGGTTGGGAGGCCTTCCGTCCGGGCCAGCGACCGGTGGTGGAGGCCCTGCTGGCCGGGCAGGACTGCCTGGCGGTGCTGCCCACGGGGGGTGGCAAGTCGCTCTGCTTTCAGCTGCCCGCCCTCGTGCGCGAGGGGCTGGTGCTGGTGATCTCCCCCCTGGTGGCCCTGATGCAGGACCAGGTGATGCAGCTGCAGCGCCATGGCATCGCGGCGGCCTGTCTGCACAGCGGCCTGGGGCCTGCGGAGCGCCTGGGCCTGCACCGGAGCCTGCGGGAGGGTCGGCTGCGGCTGCTCTACCTGGCCCCGGAGCGGTTGCAGGGGGAGGCAACGCGTCGGCTGCTGGAGGAGGTGCTCGACACCGGCCGGCTGGTGGCCCTGGCCGTGGACGAGGCCCACTGCATCAGCGCCTGGGGGCACGACTTCCGCCCCGACTACCGCCGCCTCGGCCAGCTGCGGGCCCTGTGTCCGGGGGTGCCGCTGGTGGCCCTGAGTGCCACGGCCGCGCCGCGGGTGCGGGCCGACATCATCCGCCTGCTGCAGCTGCGCCGGCCCCTGGTGCAGGTGCGCTCCGCCCGCCGCGCCAACCTCACCTACACGATGCGACGACGGCCGGCCGATCCGCTGCCGGCGGTGCTGGAGGTCCTGGAGCGCAGCCGCGGCGCCGTGCTGATCTATGCCCGCACCCGCCGCTCGGTGGAGCAGTGGGCCAGCCGGCTCACCGCCAGCGGCCGCGAGGCCATCGCCTACCACGCCGGGCTGGACGCGGAGAGCCGTCAGCTGGCCCTGGAACACTTCCAACGGCAGCCGAACCCCGTGCTGGTGGCCACCGTGGCCTTCGGGATGGGCGTGGATCGCCCCGATGTGGGGCTGGTGCTGCACCTCGACCTGCCCGCCAGTGCGGAGGGCTATCTGCAGGAGTCCGGCAGGGCGGGCCGCGACGGCCTGCCGGCCCACTGCCTGGTGCTGTTCGACCCGGGGGATCGCACCTCTCTGGGCTGGGCGATCCGGGGGGCTGGAGCCGCTGCGGCCAGGCTGGCTGACGCGCGCCACCAGGGCCGGGTGGAGCTGGCCCAGCGGCAGCTGCGCCGCATGGAGGCCGTGGCGGAGGGCGAGGGGTGCCGCGAACAGGCCCTGCTGCTGGCCGTGGGCGAGGTGGTGGCACCCTGTGGCCGTTGCGACCGCTGCCAGCGCCAGGACCAGCGTCAGGACTGGGCTCCCCAGGCCACCGAGCTGCTGGAGGCGCTGCTGCCCCGGGACGGCCGCGACCTGCGCAGCCTGGCGGCCGATCTGGCCGGAGCTGGCGCCGGGGACGCAGGGGAGCTTCAGGCAGAGGAGCTTCAGGCAGAGGAGCGCTGGGCCTGGCTGGCGCGGCGTCTGGTGCAGGAGGAGCTGCTCAGCGAGAGCGATGACGGGGCCCAGCGCCTCTATCTGCAACCCACGGGTCGGCACTACCTGCGCCAGCCCTGGCCGCTGCCCTGGGCGGCCTGAGCGTCAGCCCCCCTTGGTCTTGCAGAGATCGGTCACCAGCTTCTGCTCGTGGTCGTCGGTGGGGTCTTCCCAGGTATTCCACTGGCCCGACTGGCTGGTGGCATTCACCTTGCGAGCGCCGCAGTTGATCGCAAGGTAGAGGGGGTCTCCTTCGCTGTTGAGGGTGGGGGCCACGTAGCTGCCGCCCATGGGCTTCCAGTTGGCCCAGTCCACTTGCAGGGGCCCGTAGCTGCGCCAGTCGTGGGTCTCATCGCTGGCTGGGCTGGCTGAGGTGCTGCCGGTGCCGGCGGGCTTGGAGGTCGTGCTGCTGACCGCCCGGGCGGCGATGGTGGAGCTAGTCGCCGTAGCGCTGGCTGCCTTGGCTGGGGCTGCGGTGACCTGGCTCACGCTGCCCACACCGGCGGTGGCCAGGGCAAGGCGGCTGCTGGTGGTCAGTGAGCTGGTGGTGGCACGGGCGCTGCTGGCTGCCGCGTCGGCTTGGCTTGCGGCGGCTGCCGTGGCCGTGGCTGCAGTGGCTGTGGCTGCGGTGGCTGCGACCGGCATGGCTGCGGGGGTCGTCGCTTGGAGGGCTGTGGCTGCGGGAGCCACGCTGGCCCTTGGGGCCAGGCCATCGGTTGCGGTGTTGGCGCGGGGCGCCAGGGCGCCGCTGGCCTGAATCAGGGGCTGCTGGGCTGCTGGAGCGGCGGCAGGTTCTTCTGTGGACGCTTCAGAGGAGGTGCTGTCGGGAGAGGTGGTGCTGGCGGGCTCCTGCGCCGCCGCCGTCTGATCTGGAGTGGGGCTGGGCTCTGGCTGCGCCATGGGCTTGGCGACAGGCTGGACAGCAGGTTTGGCGGCGGGTGCCGCCGCGGTCTTGGCGGGCGGGTTGCCCACCAGCTTGAGACGCGTGCCGGCTAACACCAGATCCGGATTGTCAAGCCCGTTGAGGGCGCTGAGACGGGCCACCGATGTGCCGTAGCGGCTGGCGATGTCGCCCAGGCTCTCGCCTGGGCTCACCACGTGCTCCTTCGCCGTGGCGGAGACCTTCGCGGAGCTGGAGCTCTTCGCGGCAGGGCGGGAGCCGGGGCGGACGGGGATCTGCAGCCGCGAGCCGGCCATGACGTGGTCGGGGTCACCGATCCCGTTGATCTGGATCAGCCGCTCGGTGCTGGTGCCGAAGTGAGCGGCGATGTCGGAGAGGGTTTCGCCGCCCTTCACCGTGTAGGGCGCCGTGGGGGTGCTCTTGCGGGACGCGCCGGCGGCAGCGGCGGCGCTGCTGCGCCCCCCGCCCGGGATCAGCAGCTGCTCGCCCACCATCACGTGGTCGGCATTGCCGAGGCCGTTGGCCTGCATCAGCGCCGTCAGGCCCACCCCTTCACGGACGGCGATTTCGGAGAGGGTGTCCCCGGGCTGCACGGTCACCCTGCCGCTCCGACTGCCGGAGGCCCGCGGCGCGCTGCGGTCGGAACCGGGGATCACCAGGGTCTGGCCCACCATCACGTGGTCGGGGTTGCTGATCCCGTTGGCCTGCATCAACCCCGAGAGGCTCACGCCGTGGCGCTCGGCCAGTTCAGAGAGGGTTTCGCCGGAGCGGACCACCACCTGGGCGTGGGCGGGGCCAGCCAGGAGCAGGGGCAGCGGCGACGCCACCGCCAGGGCCAGGGCTGCAAGGGCACGTTGCATCGACGCTACGCAGAGCTGGCGTCAAGGTAAGGGCTCTGATCGCCTCGTCCAGCCCCCCAGGCCCCGCTGGATCAGCCCAGCAGCCGTTTCACCAGCGCGAGCTTGCCGGCGTAGGGCGGGTAGCGCACGGGCAGATCGAGCCAGAAGGGGCGGCTCAGCACACTGCGCTGGTGGGAGAAGGTGTCGAAGCCGGCCTTGCCGTGGTAGCGGCCCAGGCCGCTCTCGCCGACGCCTCCAAACGGAAGGGCTGTGGCCCCGGCCTGCATCACCACGTCGTTGAAACACACCGAGCCGGAGCTGGTGCCGGCCAGCACCTGCTGGCGGGCCGCCTCCGAGCGGCTGAAGAGATAGAGGGCGAGGGGTTTGGGCCGTGAGCGCACCTGGGCCAGGGCCTCCTCGAGGTTGGCCACGCTGAGCACGGGCAGCAGCGGTCCGAACAGCTCCTCCTGCATGAGGGGATCGTCGCCATCCGCCACGGCAACCAGGGTGGGGGCGATCTTGCGGCGGCTGGGGTCGCAGGCCCCGCCGTGGAGGATCTGGCCGCGGCTGCGGGCCCCCTCCAGCAGGGCCTCCAGGCGTTCGTACTGGGCCTGGTTCACGATCGTGCCCAGGTCGGGGGAGGCGAGGGGATCGGGGCCGTAGAAGCTGGTGAGCTCGGCGGCGATCGCCTGCACCAGGGGCTCCCGCACGGATGCGGCCACCAGCAGGTGGTCGGGGGCGATGCAGGTCTGGCCGGCGTTGAGGCTCTTGCCCCAGGCCAGCCGCCGGCCGCTCACGGCCAGATCGGCGTCGTCGAGCACGATCGCCGGACTCTTGCCGCCCAGCTCCAGCGTCACCGGGGTGAGATGGCGAGCCGCTGCCGCCATCACCAGCCGCCCCACGCGGCCGCCGCCGGTGAACAGGATGTGATCGAAGCGCTCTTCCAGCAGGGCCGCCGCCACAGCGCCGTCGCCGCTCACCACCTGCACCACCTCCTGGGGAAAGGAGGCGGCCACGGCCCGAGCCAGCAGCTCAGCGGTGTGGGGAGCGTGCTCGGAGGGTTTGATCACCGCCGTGTTGCCGGCGGCCAGGGCGCTCACGAGCGGATGCAGGCAGAGCTGGGCCGGATAGTTCCAGGGTCCGATGATCAGCACGCAGCCGAGGGGCTCGGGCTGCACCCAGGCCCGACCGGGCTTGAGGGCCACATCCAGGGCCACCCGGCGCGGTGCCATCCAGCGGCGCAGCCGGCGGCGGCTGTGGCGCAACTCCTGGCGCACGGCCACCAGCTCGAAGTGGGCCTCCACGGGCGGCTTGCCCAGATCGGCGGCCAGGGCCGCAGCGATGGCCTCGGCGTGATCGTCGAGCAGCGTCTCCAGGCGCTGCAGCTGCTCCAGCCGCCAGGCGAGCGGCTGGGTGAGGCCCCGGCTCACCGGGTCGCGCATGGCGGCCACCGCCACGCTGAGCAGGGCGCCGGCAGGCGCTGGGGGGCTCTCCACGGTCACGGCATCGAGGGCAAGGCGTGGCTTCAGTCTCACGGATGCCCCCGGCGCAGCGTGGCCCTCCCCGCTCAGCCCCCGGGGCGGGCGCTGATCACGGCGAAGAACGGATCGCCATGGCCGCCCACCCAGCCGAGCGGCCCCGGCGCCCGGGTGGCCTCGGCCACCAGCTCCGGCTGGCCCCAGCCCTGGGCCAGCAGCACCCTGGCCACGTAGGCGAGGTGGTCGCGGTCGCCGCCGTCGGTCCAGATCTGGGGCGCCTTCTGAAAGAACATCCGGTTCGAGAAGGCCACGATCAGCTGCCCGTGGGGACGCACCACCCGCAGCAGCTCCGCCGCCACGGCCTCCGGCTGCTGCAGGTACTGCCAGCCGGCCACGATCAGGGCCGCGTCGATGCTGGCGTCCTCCAGTGGCAGGCGCTGGCTGCTGTTGAGGTTCTGCACCCAGTGGCGGTTGAGACGGGGGTTGGCCTCCAGCTCCCTGGCGTTGAGGCCGTGGCCGATCACCGTGTCGTACTGGATGTCTTCGGGCAGGTGGCTCACCCAGCTGCTCATCAGATCCAGCACCGTGGCGCAGGGGGGGATCCGTTCGCGGTAGAGGGCGCTGAGCTGCTGCCGGAAACCGGCATCGAGGTGATGCACCAGGCGCGGCTCGGCATAGAACAGGGCGTCGTCGCTGCCGTCGAGCTTGAAGCGCTCCGCCTCACTCAGCACCAGCACCGGCTCGGCCGGAGAGCTGTTGGGCTGGGCCATGGCGTGGGCAGCGACAGGCCGCAGTGTGCCTGCTCCAGCCGGGGCAGTGTGGTTGCCCCGGGGTGCCACCGGGGAGAAGAGCCCTTGACGAGATTTGAACTCGTGACCTCTCCCTTACCAAGGGAGTGCTCTACCACTGAGCTACAAGGGCATGTGGAGGATGGGCCGGGTTGGATTTGAACCAACGTAGGCAGAGCCAGCGGATTTACAGTCCGCCCCCATTAACCACTCGGGCACCGACCCGAACCACACCGCAAGAACTTACCAGCCGACTCAGCCGGCAGCCGCCCGTTCTCAATGCATTTCCTTGTACTCCACGGCCCCAACCTGAACCTGCTGGGCAGCCGGGAGCCCGGGCTCTACGGCAGCGCCAGCCTGGAGCAGATCAACGCCGATCTGCAGGGGCGCGCCACGGCCCTGGGCGTGAGCATCGACTGCGTCCAGAGCAACCACGAGGGCGCCCTGGTGGACCGGATCCAGCAGGGCCGCGGCAGCGTGGACGGCATCCTGATCAACGCCGCCGCCTACACCCACACTTCCATCGCCCTGCGGGATGCCCTGTTGGCCGTGGCGATCCCCTACGTGGAGGTGCACCTCAGCAACATCCACGCCCGTGAGCCCTTTCGCCACCACTCCCACCTCGCCGACAGGGCCTTGGGGGTGATCTGTGGCTTCGGCGCCGGCAGTTACCTGTTGGGACTGGAGGGCCTGGTGGCCCACCTGCGGGCCCGTCCATGACGCAGATCTCAACCCCGAACCCCGCGGCCGCGGCGCGTATCCGCTGGCTGGCGGCCCCCAGCCAGCACGCCTGGCTCGTCCAGGCAATCGCCCACCCCGATCTGGTGTTGATCGACCATGCGCACTGCGAGCGCAAGGCCGCCGGGGTGGCCCTGCAGCTGATGTTCCGTTACCCCAGCGACGCAGCCCTGGCCCTGGCGCTCAGCCCCCTGGCCCGGGAGGAGCTGGAGCACTTCGAGCAGGTGGTGGCCCTGCTGCAGCGTCGCGGTGGTGCCCTGCGGCCCCTGGCGCCGCCGCCCTACGGGGCCGGTTTGGCCAAAGTGGTGCGGCGCCAGGAGCCGCAGCGGCTCCTGGATTCCCTCCTGGTGGCCGGCCTGATCGAGGCTCGCAGCCACGAGCGCATGGCCCTGCTGGCCGCCCACAGTCCGGAACCCGAGCTGCGGGCCCTCTACGCCGCGCTTCTGGCCAGTGAGGCCTGCCACTTCGGCCTCTACTGGGTGCTGGCGGAGCAGCGCTGGCCGCGCCAGCAGCTGGTGGCGCGGCTGGAGCAGCTGGCCAGCCTGGAGGCCTCGCTGCTGGCGGAGCTGCACCCCGAGCCGCGCATGCACAGCTGATCCCATCGGCTGTGCCGTCCAATAGTGCGGGCATCTGCAAGAGTTCTCCGGGATCCCCCGCAGCGCCATGGAACCCCGCATGGAGGTGTTGAGCCTCTTCCCCCGCCACCTGCTCAAGGGTGAGTTGCCCGGCCCGCTGCTGTCGGACCTGCAGCAGCTGGCCCACAGCGTGCGGGCCGAGCCTGGCGTGGCCCCGGATGCCTCGGTGAAACTGGCCGGCCAGCTGGCCCTGCAGCGKGAGCTGGGGCCCCAGTATCCGCCGGTGGTGGAGCTCTGTGCCCAGGTGCTGCTGCCGGCCTGTGAGCGCTGGATCCGCCATGTGGTGGACCAGCAGCCGCCCGAAGCCCACGGCCCCTGGGCGCGGGGGCGCTACCAGCTGCAGCTGGTGGATGTGTGGCTGAACGTGCAGCGGGCCGGCGATTACAACCCCACCCACACCCACGGCGGCACCTTCTCGGGTGTGGTGTTTCTGGAGGTGCCCCCCCAGATCACGGCGGAGCGCTTCGATGGCCAGCTCTGCTTCTACGGCCCGGAGGACTGGCACATCCAGAGCTTCCGCACCGGCATGGCCCACTACGTGGTGCCGGTGCCGGGCGATTTCTACGTGTTCCCCGCCTGGCAACCGCACTCCGTCGCCCCCTTCCGGGGCGAGGGGGATCGCCTCTCCCTCGCCTTCAACGTGGTGGCCGTGCCGCCCCAGGCCAAGGCGGCGCCGGCCCCGGTGGGCAATGTCTCCCTGTCCACCAGCCGCCGTAAGCCGGGCGGCTTTCGCTGAGGCTGCCGCTGACGCCTCCCTCAGCTGAGCAGCACCGGATCTCCCACGGCCACGGCCCCCGGCTCCAGCACCGAGAGGCGAACCCCGGCCACCACCTTGTTATGGCGAGCCGTGGCCCGCAGGATCTCGATCTCCTGGGGAAGGCCGCCCTGGGCCAGGGTGGTGACCACGCAGCGGGGGCAGCCGCCATCCACCCGCAGCAGGGCCCCGCGGCCCAGGCGCAGATCAGCGCCGATCCACTCCTGCTCCACGAACCCCTCGCCGGGTCCGCAGGGGCGGATCACCAGGTTGGGGCGAAAGCGCTCCACGGCGAAATCGAGCTGGGGTTCCAGTTGCCGCAGCCGCTCCAGGGTGGCGGTGGTGAGGGCATGGATGGGGCAGGCATCGAAGAACGTGCCCTCCGGCAACGGCAGTTCGTTCACCACATTCTGAAAATCCCGCTCCGGCACATCGGGCCAGTACTGGTCGAGGCTGGCGCCCGCCGGGGCCTGGTGCAGCAGGCTCACCTGCCGCCCCAGCAGCTGGGAGAGGGCGGCATCGATGCCGGGATCGCTGCTGAGGAGGGGTGCGGCCGCTGAGGCGCCATCGCTTGGCTGTTCAGGGGCAATCGCCAGCGCCGGCAGGGGCTCTCCCGGCTGCGGTGGTGAGCCATAGCGGGCGCGATAACCCAGCAGGGCCTTCCAGACCAGGGGGTTCTTGGCGCTGGCCACCCGCTGGGTGGCATGGTCCCAGAGGGCATAGGCCCGGTCACCGCAGATGCCGCCGGCGGTCACGTCCACCTGCACCGGCCGCTCGCCCTGCATCGATTTGAGCGGATAGCGCCACAGCGCCTCCACGTGGCCCACCAGGCGTTCGGCCATCGTTGCGCAGGGGCTGTGGGGCTCCATTGAACCCCCCGATGCCGGCATGAACCGTTCACCCGGCACTGCCAGCGGTGGCCGGGGCCCAAGCAGAGCAGGGAGGTCTTGGCTGGGGCGAGGGGAGGTGAGAGGGTGCGGCGGTTTCCCTCCACGCGCCCCCGGGGTTCCGCCATGGCCACCTGTCTGATCACCGGCGCCAACCGCGGCATCGGCATGGCCTACTGCCGCCAGCTGCAGGCCCGCGGCGACCGCGTGATCGCGGTGTGCCGCACGGCCTCACCGGAGCTGGAGCAGCTGGGTGTGCGCATCGAGGCGGGGGTGGACCTCACGGTCGAGGAGGCGGTGGCGGATCTGGTGCGGCGGCTTGAGGGCCTGCCCCTCGATGTGGTGATCCTCAACGCCGGTGTGCTGGAGCGGACCAGCCTGGAGCGCCTCGATCCAGCCAGCCTGCGACGCCAGTTCGAGCTCAATGCCGTGGCGCCGCTGCGGCTCACCCAGGCCCTGCTCAGCCAGCTGTACCAGGGGTCGAAGCTGGCGCTGATGAGCAGCCGCATGGGCTCGATCGCCGACAACAGCTCTGGCGGCTCCTACGGCTACCGGATGTCGAAGGTGGCCCTGGGCATGGCGGGCAAGTCGCTGGCCCACGACCTGCGGCCGCGTGGCATCGCCGTGGCGATCCTGCACCCAGGCCTGGTGAGCACCCGCATGACGGGCTTCACCAGCCAGGGCATCAGCGCCGAGGAGGCGGTGCAGGGCCTGCTGCAGCGCATCGACGCACTCAGCCTGGAGAATTCGGGCAGCTTCTGGCATGCCAACGGCAGCGTGCTGCCCTGGTGATTCCTAGGGGGCCTGCACCATGCCGTCGCCGCGGTCGAGCACGTCCTGATCCGGGGCGAGGCCATCGAGGCTGGCCATGGCCCGCAGGCGGGCCTGCACCGCACCGGCGTTCACCGGCACGCCGCGCTCGCGGATCGCCTGCCACCACAGGGCCGCCACGCCGGCCACGTGGGGCGCCGCCATGCTCGTGCCATTGAGGGCCGTGAGCCCCCCGCCCGTGGCGGCGGACACCACATTCACCCCCGGAGCGGCCAGTACCGGATTGGTGTTCGAGAACGAGGCCACCGTGAAGCCGCTTGGCCCCTCCCCGAGGGCGCCCACCGACAGCACCCCCAGGGCCGCGGCCGGCACCGACGCCGAGAGCTCGAACTGCGGCCGCCTGGACTCGTTGCCGCTGGCCGCCACCACCACGGTGCCGCCGTTGAAGGCGGCGCGGGCCTCCAGCATGGCCAGCAGACGATCGAACATGCGCAGGTTCATGCGGTAGCCCTCCAGGGCCGCGCTGGTGGCCAGGGCCTCGGGCCAGCCCTGGCTGATCAGGTTGGCCGCCAGGCCGGGGAAATCAAAGCCGAGCGACATCGACAGCACCTGGGCGTTGTTGCGGATGGCCCACTCCATGCCGTTGAACAGCATCTCGGAACCGCCGCCGCCCTGATCCCCCAGCACCTTGCCGATCAGCGCTGTGCTCACGCCCCGGGCCACACCGATGCGCTGGCCGTCCACGTCGCGGCCAAACACTGTGCCGGCGCAGTGGGTGCCGTGGCCGTTGACATCGCCATCGCCGTCGCCGCTGAAATCCAGCTCGGTGATCGCCATTCCCGCAAAGGCGGGGTGGTTGCGGTCGATGCCCGTATCGAGGATGGCCACGCTCACCCCTGAGCCGTCGAAGCTGCTGCGGTCAGCCCCCACGGCCCGTACGCCCCAGGTGGGGCCCGTGGCCGCGGCCGCGGGTGCACCGGGGGCATCCGATGGTGTGGGGGAGATCAGGCGCGTGGGCATGGAGCGGGCCACGCCGAGCACGTCGGGGTCACGGGCGGCGTCGCGCAGGTCCGCGGGGCTGAGTGTCTCCAGGCTGATCGCGGGTTCCGGGGGCAGGTCGGCGGCCGGTTCGAGGCCAAAACTGCGCACGCCCGGGTAGGGCAGGGAAGGGCTGGACAGGCCAGTGAAACGGCGCCCTTGATTGAGATCCCGAAGTAGAATAAAGTGTTGTGAAGTACTCATGAAGCTATTCCGCCAAGGTTGCATCACTGATGGCATCCAGGCATGCCGGCTGGATTCCGTCAACTGACGCAAAACGCCTTGGCCAGGGCCGTTTTGTGCCACCCACAGGAGGGCTGCTGGACCAAGACAGTAACCACTCGAACAACTCTTTACGAGGGCACCCGCAGGCCGCCTGCGGTCTCCATGCCGCAACGGTGCTCTCAGTGAAGTTGTTCAGATCGTGATCGGGAGACTTACCTCAAGGGGATCTAGTGGAACTGAATGAGTTCATGCTTCCTGGATCAGATCATCTGTCTCAGCGGGATTTGAAGGACATCTGTTTCAGGGGGACCTACCCCGGTCTCCACCCCTTCGGTGCTGCATGACACTGCAGCTGGACCCCGGCTCCGGTAGCCAGGACGACCCTGGAGATGCCGATGAGCCCCCTCTTCGCCTGTTCGGGCTGCGGCGTTCAGATCGAGCGGTCGGTGCGGCTCTATCGGGAGCAGAAAGGGCGGCTGTTGTGCTCCACCTGCAAGGACAGGCTGGAGCGCAGCGCGGGGGGGTCGCCGGCACCGGATGCTGACGAAAGCCCTCGGCCGCCCCTGGCCCCTTCCTCCTAATCAGCTCCTTGGTGTTGCACGAGGCCAGGGGCGGCGGCGGCATCGAGGGCGGCCTCACCGCGCCTGTGGATCTCGCGGGCGTAGTCGGTCCAGGTTCCCTGGCCCCAGTAGCGGAAGCAGCTGGTTTCCAGCAGCAGCAGATGCAGCAGGGCGTTCTGGTAGGGCCCGCTGGTGGTCAGGGAGGGATCGTTCTCCACCAGGGGATCGAACACCTGGTGAAAGCGGGCACTGAGCCGCTGCATCGGCTCCAGCACGTTGGCGTAGCCCTCCACCCAGCTGAGGTCGTTGGTCCAGGAGGCTCCCGCCATCGAGAACGCGGGGTCGCTGGCCTGGAGCTCGGCGATGGCGGCTTCGGTGGCCTCGGGGGTGGGGGGAGCGCCCGGGGTATGCGCGCCCACGGTCTGCCACAGCTTGTGGTGATGGATCGCCTGAACTCTGGGATAGTCCGCTGAGCTGACTCCGGCCGCAGCAAGTCGTTCGAGGTAGTCGCTGCCGTTGATGGCCACCGTGGCCGGGCCAGGGCCCGATTCTCTGCCCTGGGCGGCAATCCTGTGGTGCGCCTGGATGAAGGCGGAGGGGAACTCGTTCATCATCACGCCACCATTTTCGCCATCGGCAATCTGAGACACCAGGGCGGGAATCGTGGTTCCCGCCAGCTGCAGGGGCTCCAGGCCAAGAGCTTCATAACAGGGCTGCATCTGGCCCACCAGCTTGGTATCGGAGCCCTGGGTTTTGATCAGAACTGTGATGGACAACGCAGCACCAGAGGAGTTGCATGCCACCAGCTGATTGGGGCCATACTTCTGGCCATGGCTGAGGCTGGAACCGTCCAGACTTTCCACGCTGTGCTCCTGAACCAGCAGCCACTCATAGCCGCACTCCCGCAGGGCCTTCACCAGTTCGTAGAGGCTGTCGGGATGGTTGGGGAGATGCATCTCCGGCAGTGAAAACCCCTTCACCCGCTGCAGAGCCTCAGCGCCAAATAGGGTTTCAAAATGCTGTTGCCAGGCCAGGATCTGCAGCTTGAGGTCGGGAATGGGCGTGGACGGAGCAACGGCATGGCTCCAGAAGCTGCCGAGCCATTCCACATGGGGCTGCAGGCTGGGATCGCAGCTGAGGCGTTTCAGGGCCTCGAGGATGTCGCGGCGGCCCATCTGCTCAAAGCCCCAGAGCAGGTTGCCTGAGTAATCCAGCATGATCCGAGGGTCGCAACCCTCTTGAATCAGCTGGGGGATAATCTCAGCGAGGCGCCTGTAGCACTGGGCAAAGGGCTCTGCGTTGTGGTTATCACCTTCCCCCGGATGCTCCAGCATGTACTGGAGATGGGAGATGAGTGCACCATCAACGCCGGCCGGAATCGTGGGTTGGTGCATGTGGAGGGCACAGGCAAAACCGGAGCGGATCTGCTCCAGGCTGCGCCCCTGGGGAGATCGAACAGCGGGGCCGCGTTGCTGCACTAGGCCGAGGATCTCGGCTTCTCGTCCCGCGATCGGCGGCAGGGATGGGCTGGTCATGGCTGTGGTGTCGCGCTGATTCACCAGGCCAACGCGGGCGTTGAGCGGGTCTTGCAGGCTCAGTCTGAAGGCAGGTGGTGGCTACAACTTGCACAGGCGTGTGAATCCACAAGACCAGGCCTCAAGGCAAAGCTTGATGCGTTGTTTGTTGACCGCGTCTGCCGCCTTCGTGCCAAGGCCTGTCAAGCACCTCTCAGGAGCAAAGCTAAAGATCTGATGCTGATCGCCAATCAGGAGCACCTATTGATTGCATATGTGATTTTCTGCTGGCTTGGATCAGATCAGGCGATGCATCTGCCGCGTTCACTTCGGCTTCCAGGCGGCTGCCGCCCGGAATCCATAGGTTCATCGGCTGAACGCCTTCCAGAGCCACCAGGCAGTCACAGCCACCAACACCCAGGGAAGCAAGGAGCGAAACACCAGCACCACCGCCAGCACGACCAGGGCCGACACCGCCGTTCTTCTGGTGAGGGCCTTGGCCTCATCGGTCATGTAGCGCCAGCGCGGCAGCAGAGGCATCAGCGGGGACCCTGCAGGGGCTCACAAGGCTGGAAGCCTAGAAGCTCATTGGGGTCGGAGTCGGCCGCGGGCCGGCCTGCTCAGCCGCGGGCCATGCCATCGGCGATGCATGGCGACAACGTGCGCGCCTGTGGGGCGCTCCGGCCGGTCCTCCGCACCCCGGCGGCAGCCGAGCTGATCGTCCTTGCCGTGCAGCGGGTGGGCTATAAGGCCCCCGAGTCAAGCCGTTGTCTGGCGGCGCCTCGGTTCAGGAAGCATCTGTGTTCAGGGAGAGTCTGTGCTCACTGAGGGTCTGTGTTGCGGGGGATGTTGCCGTGGGGTCATTTCTGCGCTTGGCAAACAGAATCTAATGTTCATGGGAATCCGACCCTGAAGAGATCTCTGTGACACTTTCCATGGCTGAACATTTCCGGCTTTCCTGACGGGCCGGGGCCAGAGCCGGTGGGCTGACGAGGCGTGGCTAGAGTGATTCGGTCACAACCGTACTGCTCCCCACAATCTTCATGCAGAGGACGCAATGCTCTGTGGCTGTCTATGACACAAAGCCCTACGACCTGCTGCATCTGCCGGCGGCGGCTGGCCCTGATGTGGACCTGCGCTTTCTGAATTTTCGCCTGAGCGTCGACACGGCCGGCACCGCCGATGGGGCTCGGGCTGTGTGCGTGTTCGTCAATGACGCGATTGACAAGCACTGCCTTGAATCCCTGGCCAGCCGCGGCGTCGAGCTGGTGGCCCTGCGCTGCACCGGCTTCAACAACGTGGATCTCGAGGCGGCCCGCGATCTCGGTGTTGCCGTGACCCGCGTGCCCGTCTACTCCCCCAATGCCGTGGCCGAGCATGCCGTGGCTCTGCTGCTCACCCTCAATCGCCAGGTGCATCGTTCGTTCAACCGGGTGCGGGAACACAATTTCTCTCTGCAGGGCCTGGTGGGTTTTGATCTCAATGGCCGCACGGCGGGCATTGTGGGAACGGGCAAGATCGGGCGCATCCTGGCCAGGATCCTGCGGGGCTTCGGCATGGTGGTTGTGGCCTACGACCCCTATCCCGATCCGGCCTGGGCGGCCCGAGAGGGGATCACCTATGTGGATCCGATCACTCTCTCCAGCCTCAGCGATGTGATCTCCCTCCATGTTCCCCTGACAGCCGAAACCCATCACATCATTCGCCGAGAGACCATTGACTGCATGAAGCCCGGTGTGATCCTCGTGAATGTCAGCCGGGGTGGCCTGATTGATACCGTGGCCCTGATCGAAGGCCTGAAGTCCGGGCGCCTGGGTGGGGTGGCACTGGATGTCTATGAGGAGGAGGAAGGGGTGTTTTTCGAGGATCTTTCCGGAACGGTGTTGCAGGATGATCTGCTGGCACGGATGCTCACCTTCCCCAATGTGCTGATCACGGCGCACCAGGCGTTTCTGACCCATGAAGCCCTCAACGACATCGCTCGCATCACCGGTACGAATCTCCAGTCGCTGCTGCAGGGAGTCCCCTTCGTGGAGGGCTCCCTGCTCACTTAAGGAGCGCCTGAAGGTGTGGCCGTGTCCAGCGGCTGCATCCACGGCCGCACCCATAGGTTGAGAGTTCCGTCCTCCGCAACCGCCAAGGGCCCGTGGTCTGATGCCTGCTCTCTTCCAACCCCGTTCGCTGGCCCTGCTGATCGGCGGTGCCGCCTTGGGCCTGCTGCTCAACCATCTGCTGGCCGGGGCGGGTGTCGTGCCCGTCAGCAGCTGCCTGCCCCTGCGCGCCCTGCTCTGGCCAGGCGCTGCGGTGGTGGTCGCCGCTCTGCTGGCCCGGGCCGTGGTGGTGGTGGCCCGGCTGGGCATCCGGGTGGAGATCTTCACCCGCAGCCCGATCGACATCGGGACCCAGCGCCGGCCGATTCAGGCGGCGGTGACCAAAGTGCGACTCTGAGCCGAGCTCAGCGGAGCCCACGGCCCCGAATCCGCTCCAGCCCCCCGAAGGTAGAGAGGAAGACCGCCGGCTCCCATGACTCCCCCCTCAGAAGCCTCCTCCCCGGGCGACGACTCCCCTGAGCCGGAGCAGTCCGGCGGCCGCTGGCGCAAGCTCTCCCTGCTGGCCGCCATCGCCCTGGTGGTGGCCCTGTTCTTCGGGTTTGGCCTGCAGCGCTTCCTCACCCTCGAGGCCCTGCAGCAGGCCCAGGGTTCCCTGCAGGGGTGGCGTCAGCAGGCGCCCCTGAAGAGCGCCCTTGCCTACATGGCCGTGTACGTGGTGGTCACGGCCCTGTCGCTGCCGGGGGCGGCGGTGCTCACCCTCGCCGGCGGCGCCCTGTTCGGCCTCGGCCTCGGCACGCTGCTGGTGTCGTTCGCCTCCAGCGCCGGCGCCCTGCTGGCTTTCCTGTTGGCCCGCACCCTGCTGCGCGATCTGGTGCAGCGGCGCTTCGGGCGCCAACTCGCACCGATTGAAGCGGGGGTGCGGCGCGACGGCGTGCTCTACCTGCTCACCCTGCGCCTGGCGCCGGTGTTTCCCTTTTTCCTGGTGAACCTGCTGATGGCGCTTACCCCCATGCGGGCCGGGGCCTATTACCTCACCAGCCAGCTGGGCATGCTGCCGGGCACCCTGGTGTACGTGAACGCCGGTACCCAGCTGGCTCAGTTGCGCGGCCTCGACGGCATCCTGTCGCCGCCCCTGCTGCTCTCCTTCGCCCTGCTGGCCCTGTTCCCCTGGCTGGCCCGCGCCGCCACCGACCGCCTGGCCATCTGGCGGCTCTACCGCCCCTGGAACCGTCCGCGCCGCTTCGATCGCAACCTGATCGTGATCGGGGCCGGCGCCGCCGGGCTGGTGACGGCCTACATCGCCGCCACGGTGAAGGCCCGCGTCACCCTGATCGAAGCGGAGGCGATGGGCGGCGACTGCCTCAACACCGGCTGCGTGCCCAGCAAGGCCCTGATCGCCTCGGCGCGGCTGGCGGCCCGCATGCGCCGGGCAGATCGCTACGGCCTCAGGCCGGTGGAGCCGAGCCTCTCGGTGCGGCAGGTGCTGGAGCGGGTGGCGGCCAAGGTGGCCGCCGTGGCTCCCCACGACAGCGTGGAGCGCTACCAGGCCCTGGGGGTGGAAGTGGTGAAGGGCCATGCCCGCCTGGTGGATCCCTGGACCGTGGCGATCCACGGCCGGGATGGCCAGGAGCAGCGGCTCAGCGGACGCTCGATCGTGCTGGCCACCGGCGCCGCGCCGGTGCTGCCCGACCTGCCGGGGGCCTCGCAGGTGCCGCTGCTCAGCAGCGAAACTCTCTGGACCTGGCTGCGCCAGTGCCCCCTGGAGCGGCCACGCCTGGTGGTGCTGGGCGGTGGACCGATCGGCTGCGAGCTCTCCCAGGCCCTGGCCCAGCTGGGCCTGCCCGTGACCCTGATCCACCGCGGCGAACGGCTGCTGCGCAAGGAGGATGCCGACGTCGCCGAGGCGGTGCGCAGCGCCCTGGAAGCAGACGGCGTGCAGCTGCTGCTGCAGACCAGGGTTCTGGGCTTTGCCGCTGCTTCGCTCAGCGAGACCGCGCCCACCGGGTCAGCGACGACGGAGAACGCCGCCGCCGCCGCCCAGGTGCTGGTGGAGCACGAGGGAGCCAGCAGCTCGATTGCCTGCGATGCCGTGCTCTGCGCCCTGGGCCGCAAGGCCAGGCTGGAGGGCTACGGCCTCGAAGAGCTGGCCATCCCCACCGGTGACACGATCACCACCAACGACTACCTCCAGACCCTCTACCCCAACATCTATGCCGCCGGTGACGTGGCAGGCCCCTTCCAGTTCACCCACACCGCCTCCCATCAGGCCTGGTATGCCGCGGTGAATGCCCTGTTCGGCAGCGTGCGGCGCTTCAAGACCGACTACCGGGTGATCCCCCGCACCACCTTCACCGATCCGGAAGTGGCCACGGTGGGCCTCACCGAAACGGAGGCCTCGGCCCTGCAGATCCCTGTGGAGGTGACGCGTGTGCCCCTGCACGAGCTCGACCGGGCCATCGTGGAGAGCGCCGAGCGGGGCTTCGTGAAGGTGCTCACCGCCCCGGGCAAGGACACGATCCTGGGGGCCACGATCGTGGCCGAGCACGCCGGCGAGCTGCTGGCGGAGTTTGTGCTGGCGATGCGCTGGGGGCTTGGACTCAGCCGGATCTTCGGCACGATTCACGCCTACCCCACTTTCGCTGAGGTGAACAAGTACGCCGCCGGGGCCTGGAAGAAGGCCCGGGCACCCCAGCGGCTGCTGGGGCTGCTGGAGCGGTTCCACCGCTGGCGGCTCGGCACGCCTTGAAGCCGCCTCCAGTGGCCCAGATAATGGTGCATCGACCTGGGCCCTGAGCCCCCGAGCACCTTGGCCATGCGGCGTTGGTTCAGCTTGAAACAGCCGGGGCAGGCCTGGCGCTGGCTGAGCGGCTTGATGGTGGCCGTGCTCCTGGCGATCGGGCCGATGCACCAGGTGTCCCTGGCACAGCCGKCCCTGCAGACCCTGGCCAGTCAACAGCTCACTGCCCAGGCGAAGCAGGACACCGCCAAGCCAGACACCAAGAGCGCCGCCACGGACCCGGCAGACGATGCGGGGGCCTGGGTGATGCTGGATGGCCGCCGGGTGATCGAGATCAAGAGTGCCGCCGGCGCTCAGAACCCCAAGGACGTGGCCCGACGCATCACTGGGCATCTCCAGCGCCTGGTGCGTAACCCGGGTTTCCGGGCGGATCGGATCGTGGTGCGGGATCAGGATCCCTACGCCACGGTGGGGCTGCTCGCCCTTGACGGCAAGTTCCTGCCGGGCCTGGCCGTGGACGACCGGGCCGCCAAGCAGGCGGGCCTCAGCCGGCAGGAGCTGGCCGAGCGCTACCGCGACCAGATCCGCACCGCCGTGCGCGACTACCGGGTGCGCAACAGCCGGCGCTTCTGGATCGTCGGCACCCTGCTGGCGGTGTTGGTGCTGGGGGTGTATGTGCTGTGGGTGCGTTGGCAGCAACGGCTGCACAAGCGGCTGCTGCGCTGGCTGAGTCGCCGCAGCGTGGCGCTGGCGCCCAGGTTGAAGCTCGGGGAGCAGACCCTGGTCACCCCGGCCCAGACGATCGTGACCACGCGGTTGCTGCTCAACACGGCGCATTGGGGGGCGCTGCTGCTGATCAGCTGGCTGCTGATTCCGCTGCTGCTCAGCTTCTTCCCGCCCACCCAGGCCATGGCCGAGGGTCTGCGGGGCCAGCTGCTGACCTGGTTCATGCAGGTCGTGCGGGCCGTGCTCGGCCTGGTGCCAAACTTTTTCTGGATGGGTTTCATCGCAGTGTGCACCGCGCTGATGGTGCGACTCAGCAACTTCCTGTTCTCAGCCCTGCGGCGCGGCCGGCTGAAGATCTCCTGGTTCTACCGCGAGTGGGCGATTCCCACCTGCCGGATCGCCAACACCTTCATCGTGCTGGCGGGCCTGTTGTTCGCCTTCCCCTACATCCCTGGCTCCGACAGCCGGGCCTTCCAGGGAGCAGGCCTGCTGTTCGGTGTGCTGGCCGCCCTCGGCTCCAGCGCCGTAGCCACCAATGTGATCAGCGGCCTGATGCTGATCTACACCCGGGCCTTCCTGGAGGGCGATCGGGTGGAGATCAACGGCGTGATCGGACTGGTGCAGGAGCGGGCCCTGCTGGTGACCCGCATCCGCACCCCTCGCAACGAACTGGTGAGCATCCCCAATGCGGCGGTGATCACCTCATCGGTGGTGAACTACAGCTTCTCGAGGCGCGAGATCCGCAAGCCGGTGGCCGTCTGCACCACGGTGACCATCGGCTACGACGTGCCCTGGCGCCAGGTGCATGAGCTGATGATCAGTGCTGCGAAAAGTGTGGAAGGCATCAGCCGGGAAGAAGAACCGTTTGTACTGCAGACCAGCCTCAACGACTTCAACATCAGCTACGAACTCACCGCCAGCATCCGTGATTCCAAGAAATACCGTGAAACCCTCTCTCAGCTGCTCGGTGCGATTCAGGATCAGTTCGCCGACGCCAAGATCGAAATCCTCTCGCCTGGCTACCAGGCCATGCGTAACGGCAACCCGAGCACCCTGCCGCCGCCCCTGACCCCTCAGGACAACGCCACCCCATAGCGGCACTGCAGGCTGAGGCCATCGGCGGGGGGCACGTGCAGCAGCCGGTCGCCGCTGATCAGGGACAGGCGTGGGCCCGTCCAGGGCTCCAGGCACAGCATCGGCCGGGGCGGATCGCTCCAGATCACGGCCAGATCCCAGGGCGCCTGGGGCTCCAGGCTCACCCTGCAGCCTGTGGCCCCATCCACCAGGCTCACCGGCCCGCTGGGCCGCACCAGCAGATCCACCCCCTGCTCCAGCTGGGCCAGGGCCGCGGCGGTGGGCGCCTCCGCCATGCTGAGGTGGTCAAAACCCTGCTGGGGCAGGCCTTCCAGACGAACATCCGCGAGGCTGGTGACAGCCCAGTAGGGATGCAGCCCGAGGCTGAACGGCATCGGTGAGCTGCTCTGGTTCTCCACCCTGGCTGTGATCTCCAGCAGCCCGGGGGCGAGGCGGTAGTCGAGCTGCAGCCGGAACCGGAAGGGGAAGGCCTCCAGGGTGGTGGTGTCGTGTTCCAGGCTGAGGCTCACCCCCTGGCCATCGGCACGTTCAGCCAGCTGCCAGGGCCGGTCGCGGGCAAAGCCGTGCTGGCTCAGATGCACCAGTCCCTGGGGCAGGCGAACCGCATCGCTCGGCAGCCCGCCACAGATCGGAAACAGCACCGGGATGCCGCCACGCACCGAACAAGAGGGATCTGAGAAGCGCTCGGCATCGAAATAGAGCCAGTCGCGATCCAGGCTGCGCCAGCCCGTGACCAGTCCGCCCCGCTCAGGCACCACTTGCAGCACCTCGGCGCTGGAGCCATCCGTGAACTCCCAGTGGGGGTAGGGCTCCGTGTGCTGCGTGAGAGCCAAGTGTCAATTCAGAAGTCAGCTCCGGATCTTAATCCGGTTGATCGATCCATGGATCGACTGGCTCCAATGGATCAGTGTTGCTGGTGAATCGGATGTACTGGTTGATTCAGTTATGTTCGCGCAGGATCTCGGTGCAGGTGGTGACGCAGTCGCCGTCATCCACCGAGCAGGTGGTGATGCACTCGAAGTAGGCCTCTACTGGGTCATGGTCGGCAGTGGGGAATCCTGCGGCGGCGGCATGCTCACCACTGCGAGGGGTGACGGGAGCATTGGTGTGGGAGGCTGTCATGGCGCCTTGTGTGAGGGAACGTGCATATACCGTATGAACAGCACCTTCAGGTAGCAAGCAGAATGAGCAGGGATACCCATGGATTGATTGCGCGTTGTGAAGCATGGTGCTCCCGCTGGGTGTGAGCATTCCCGACGGCCCCGTGATCCTGAAGCTGGAGCGACGCAGCCGCAGCCAGGGCTCCGGCTTGGGCGCCGCCGAGCTTGACGGTGCCTGGCTGCTGAGCCGGCTCTGGAGCCGCCAGCAGGCCAGACCACTGGCAGCCGCGGCCCTGCTGCGCCCCCTGGCCGCCACCCTGGAGCTCCATCCCGGCAGCGATGGCGCCCTGGCCGTGACCAACAGTGTGCAGCTGGGCCGGCTGCAGCTCCGCTTTGACGKCGCCGGTGAACTGCGGGGGCGGCGGCCGCTGCTGCTGTTCTGGTTCGAGCGCCTGCAACTGCGCTGGGGGGAGCGGCTGCTGCTGCAGAAGGCACTGCAGCGCCCCGAGCCGCGGGCGCTGCCGTTCTTCGCCCTGATTGCCACGGGGCAGCAGGGCGATGGGGCCTGGCTGGTGGCCCGGGGCCGGGGCGGCGGACTGGCCCTGTGGCAGAAGGCGCCGCTCAGCAGATCC
>NZ_JADEWP010000053.1:0-13505 GCF_015207535.1 Cyanobium sp. LEGE 06143
CTCCCAGCGACTGGACCTCGCCCCTGGCGGGCGGCACCTGTGCCGGCTCGGGTTCAACCGATTCACCGCGGCTGCGGGCCCAGCTCGAACGCCTGCGCACCGCACCCCTGCGGCTCAGGATCGACCCCAGCAACTACGGCACCCGCTTCAACCGCGATGCCTTCGGCAACCCCCTCGATCCCACCCCCCGGGTGGTGATCCTCCATGAAACGGTCTTCGGCATCGGCTCAGCCATCAACACCTTCCTGNCCCNNMRTCSSYGRGAYKAMGMSWAGGTGAGCTACCACGCCSTGATCGGCCTGGATGGCAAGACGGTGYTGCTGCTCGACCCCAGCTCCCGTGCCTTCGGGGCGGGCAACTCCGCCTTCCGAGGCCAGTGGGTGGTGACCAATCCCGACTTCAACGGCTCGGTGAACAACTTCGCCCTGCATGTGAGCCTGGAAACTCCCCTCGATGGCGAGGACACCGGCCCCAGCCACAGCGGCTACACGCCGGCGCAATACGACGCCCTGGCGGTGCTGCTGGCCGACTGGATGGAGCGTTTTCCCATTTCCCCTGACCACATCACCACCCACCAGGCGGTGGATCTGGGCGGCGAGCGGATGGATCCCCGCAGCTTCGACTGGCAGGCCCTGAAGACCCGGCTTTCAGCTCTGCAGGCCTTCTGCGACCGCCCCGCCACCACCACGGCCCTCAACTGACCTGACCCGCAGCTGAATTCAGATCAGGGGCGAGAGGGCCGGCCGGCGCTGGCCGTAAAGCAGGGCGTGCAGTTCTGGATCCTGCATCGAGCGCAGGATGCGGCGGTGATAGTCAAGCTTGCCGTTGTGCAGGTAGGCGAGGGTGGCCAGGGCCTTGGCCTCACGGGGACTGGCACTGGCCTGGAGCACGCGGTCGGTGGGGAAGTCCAGATCGTGGCTGAGGCGGGCGAACTTGCCCACGAGCAGGCGCACGTTCTGTTCTGGATCGAGCAACTGGCGACGCGCCTCCATCACCTGCTCGTCGGAGGCGTCGGCCTCCAGGAGCCCCTGGTGCACCATCTCGCCGAGGCCCAGCTGAGCGGGCCCATGGGTGCTGAACAGGCCGGAGTGGGCCGCCAGGGGCAGATCTTCCCCTGGCTTGGCGTGGCGCATCTCATCGAACAACACGGCCGTCACCAGCATCGGGTTGATGTGGTGGCGGGCCGACTCGCTCAGAATCACCGGCCGCAGTTCCTCCAGCCTCCCCAGAGCATGGCTGCGCAGGGGCTCGAACTGGTCGATGCCCTCGGTGAACAGCTGGGCCAGGCGGGGCTGGGGACCATGCACACCGAAACGGCGCTGCAGCTCCTGCAGCTCACTGGCCGAAAACTGCAGCGGATCGGCCTGGGTGCCGCCATCGGGCGTGTTGACGCTGCCGCTCAGGCCCGGATCGATCAGCAGCGGCGACTGGGGCTCCAAGCGCCCCGCCGGACTGAGCAGGGCCAAGCCGAGGGCCGCCAGCACGCCGAACCGCCGCCTCAGCCGCACCCCTCCCCCGAGGGGCCTCATTGCCGGCAGGGCGCAATCGACCACAGCCCAGCACGGCGGCGACACGACTGCCCTGCAGGGCGGAGTTCGGGCGTGAGAGGCAGGGGCACAGGCAGCACAACAAAGCCAAAGTTCATCTTAAGAAGCCTGTCCAGCCTTTGATCCCGGAGCCGAACGGTCCTGTGGCCGGCACTTGATACAGGGGCTCGCCGGGATCAGCCCTAGTTTCTGGGCGTCAGACCCGGCGCCCCAGGGCGCAACCCCAGCCGACTCCATGCCTGCCGACTTCGATGGCTCCAGCCCCGCCACCCAGTGGAGCCGTTTCTGTGACCTCCTCTGGTACCACGCTGGCCTGGGGGTCTGGCTCGATGTGAGTCGGATGGCCCTGAACCAGGCCGACCTCAGCCGCCTGGCGCCAGGTTTCGCCTCGGCCTTCACGGCGATGGCGGCCCTGGAGGGTGGCGCCATCGCCAACCCCGATGAGCAGAGGATGGTGGGCCATTACTGGCTGCGGGCCCCTGAGCTGGCACCGGATGCCGCCACCGCCGATCACATCGCCGCCGAGATCGACCAGATCGAGGCGTTCGGGGCCGGGGTGCTCTCCGGCAGCCTGCAGGCCCCCGGCGGGGTGCCCTTCAGCGATGTGCTCTGGATCGGCATCGGCGGCTCGGGTCTTGGCCCCCTGCTGGTGATCGAGGCCCTGCAGCAGGAGGGCTGCGGCCTGCCCTTCCACTTCATCGACAACGTCGACCCCCAGGGCATCAGCCGCACCCTGGCCCGGCTCGGGGAGCGCCTGCGTACCTCCCTGGTGATCGTGGTGAGCAAGTCCGGCGGCACGCCCGAGCCGCGCATCGCCATGGAGCAGGTGCGGGAACGGCTGGGCAGCCTCGGCGGCCACTGGGCCCAGCAGGCCGTGGCGGTGACCATGGTGGGCAGCCGTCTGGACAGCCTTGCCGTGCAGGAGCAGTGGCTGGCCCGCTTCGACATGTTCGACTGGGTCGGGGGCCGCACCAGCATCACCAGCGCCGTGGGGCTGCTGCCCGCCGCCCTGGTGGGGGCCGATCTGCGCGCCTTCCTCGATGGCGCCGCCCAGATGGATGCCGCCACCCGCTGCCCCGAGCTGGAGGCGAACCCCGCGGCCCTGATGGCGGCCGCCTGGCACGTGGCCGGCCATGGCCGCGGTCAGCGCGACATGGTGCTGCTGCCCTACCGCGACCGGCTGGCCGTGTTCAGCCGCTACCTGCAGCAGCTGGTGATGGAGAGCCTCGGCAAGCGTCTCGATCGCGACGGCCAGGTGGTGAACCAGGGCATCGCCGTGTATGGCAACAAGGGCTCCACCGACCAGCACGCCTATGTGCAGCAGCTGCGCGATGGCGTGGACAACTTCTTCGTGACCTTCATCGAGGCCCTCGACGACCCCGCTGACCTTCCCGCCCTCAACGGCGAGTGCCCCGGGGACGTGCTGGAGGGGTTCCTGCAGGGCACTCGCACGGCCCTGATGGAGAGCGGCCGCCAGAGCCTCTCGATCACCCTGCGCCGCTTCGATGCCCGCAGCCTGGGCGTGCTGGTGGCCCTGTTCGAGCGCGCCGTGGGCTTCTACGCCGAACTGGTGAACATCAACGCCTACGACCAACCCGGCGTGGAGGCCGGCAAGCTGGCCGCCGCCTCGATCCTGGAACTGCAGGGCCGCCTGCATGAGCTGCTCGCCGATGGCCAGCCCCGCAGCCTGGAGGAGATGCGCCAGGCCCTGGAGGTGCCCTCCGCCGAGCCGCTGTTCTGGATCCTGCGCCACCTCTGCGCCAACCAGCCCGGCTACGTCGTGGAGGGCGACTGGGGCCGCCCCGAGGATCTCGTGGTGGCCCAGCCCGATCAACTGGAGGCGCTGGTGTAGTGGCGCAGGGCGTAGCGCCAGAACCAGCGGCTGCCCAGGAAGGTGGCCGTCGCCATGGCCAGGCCGCCCACCGCCCACAGGGGCTCTCCTCTCCCGAGCACTGCCTCGGCCGGCACCGTGGTGAGGAAGGCCACGGGCAGCACAAAGGTGAACACCAGCCGCAGGGCCTGGGGGTAGGCCGTCACCGGATAGCGGCCGGCCACCAGGGTGTAGCGCAGCACCTCGGTGGCGTTCCACACCTTCACGAACCAGATGCTGAGGGCCGCCAGCACGAACCAGAGGCTGTAGAGGATCACGGCGCTGGCCACCAGCAGGGCGGCACTGAGGGCCAGCCCCAGGGGAGTCCAACTGGCCCCGGCCCGGGCGGCTGCCCAGCCGCACAGAGCGAAACCGGCCAGGATCCCCGGTAGGCCCCAGGGCGAGATCATGCGGGTGGAGAGCCAGAACTGGCTGTCCAGGGGCTTCAACAGCACGAAGTCAAGGCTGCCGTTCTGCACATGCCCCACGATGCGGCTCAGGTTGGGCTGCAGCAGGCTGGTGGTGAAGCCATCCAGCACGGTGTAGAGGCCCAGCACCACCAGGGCCTCATCCCAGCTCCAGCCGCCCAGGTTGGCGGTGCTCTGCCGCTGCGGCCCTCCGAACAGCAGCCCCAGCACGAACACACTGCCGGCCAGGTTGCCGAGCACCGAGAGCGCCTCGATCCAGAAGTTGGCCGGGTATTCGAGCTCAGCGCTCAGGGCAGTGGCCCAGAAGCGGCCCAGGCTGCGCCGGTAGCGCCCGAGCCTGGAGGGGAGCAGGGGTGTCGTCATCAGGCCCCCATGGAGGAATAGCGCCTCAATCCCCGGCGCCAGAGGAAGGCGGCGATCGGCAGCAACAGGGCGCACCAGGCAGCAATGGTGGCGAAGCCCAGTGGGGCCGACACCGGCAACCCCGCCAGCAGCCGGGCCGGGAAGTCGACCATCCAGGGGAAGGGGGTGGYGAGGGCCAGCCGTCGCAGGCCTGGAGGAAAGCTGTCGAGGGGGGCCACCAGGCCGGAGAGAAACAGGTAGGGAATCAGCAGCAGCCGAWCCAGGGCGGCGGCGCGCTCGGWCCAGAAGCAGGCCATCGCCACCACGGTCTGCAGCAGGAAGCGCAGCAGGAAGGCGGCCCCGATCGCCACCAGGCCGAGCAGCAACTGCGGGGCCGGGGGCAGCCACAGCCCGCCGGGCAGCAGCAGGGCCAGGGGCAGCAGCATCAGGGCCACGAATGGCACCCGGGTGCCCTGCTCGGCCACGTGGGCGGCCAGATAGCGCCACAACGGCAGCAGGGGTTGCAGCAGCAGGGGTGACAGCTTGCCCTGCAGGGTGTCCTCCTCGAACACGTGGATCAGCCACACCACGCTGAACTGGCGCACCAGAAAGGCGGCCAGGAAATAGCGGCGCAGCTGGATCGGATCCAGCCCGGAGGCGCCATTGGCCTCAGCGCCGCTCCACACCCCCAGCATGATCAGCGGCAGCACGCCCGAGAGCGCCCAGAGAGCGATTTCGGCCCGGTACTCGAGCATGTAGGCGTACTGGGTCACGAGCAGGGCCCGGGCGATGCGCCAAGTCCGTCGCGGGCGCCATAGGCCCCTCATCGGCCGGCCTCGCGGCGGAACAGCCCGCCGATCAGCTCGTCGATCGGGGGGTCGGCCACCTCCAGATCGCTCACCTCGAAGCGGCTGAGCAGGGCGGCCACCTGCTCCGTGAGCTGCTGGCGTGGGATGCGCAGCCGCACATGGTGGCCCTGGTGCTCGTCCACCAGGCCGTAGGCCTCGAAACAGCCGGCCGGCTGCAGCTCCTGCAGCTCCAGGCGCACCTGGCGGTGGGGGGCAAGGTCCTGGGTGAGCCGCTCCAATGAGCCGTCGTGGAACAGCCGGCCCTGGTGAATCAGCAGCACCCGCGGGCACAGCGCCGTGATGTCACCCATGTCGTGGCTGGTGAGCAGCACCGTGGCACCGGTGCGGCGGTTGTAGTCGGCGAGGAACTCCCGCACGCGGGCCTGGGCGTTGACGTCGAGGCCGAGGGTGGGCTCATCGAGAAAGAGCACGGCCGGCCGATGCAGCAGCGCCGCCAGCAGCTCGGCCTTCATCCGCTGCCCGAGGGAGAGCTTGCGCACCGGGCGGCGCAGTTCGCTGCCCAGCTCCAGCATCTCGGCCAGCTCAGCGATGCGGTGCTCGGCGGTGCTGTCATCGATGCCGTAGACGGCGGCATTGACGCGGAAGCTGTCCAGGGCCGGCAGATCCCAGATCAGCTGCTGGCGGTTGCCCATCACCAGGGTGATCTGCTGCAGGAAGCGCTCCTGGCGCTGGAAGGGCACACAGCCCGCCACCTGCACGGAGCCGCCGCTGGGGTGGATCAGGCCGGTGAGCATCTTGAGGGTGGTGGTCTTGCCGGCGCCGTTCGGGCCCAGGAAGCCCACCATCTCGCCGGGTTCGATCTGGAAGCTCACMCCCTGCACGGCCGGCACATCCCGGTGGCGCCTCTGCACCAGGTGCTCCAGGGTGCCGCGCAGCCCCGGGCGCTTCTCGGCCACCCGGTAATGCTTCCTCAACTGGCGCACGTCGATGATCGGCATCGCCGCGCCTCCGAACCGGTCGGCATTCTGGGGGTCCTGCTGTCACGTCCGGCGGGACGGTGGAGGCAATCGCACCGTTATGCCTGATGCCATCAACGTCATGAGCAGGTTCTTGACTCAGCCGGGACTGGGGGGCGCAGTGCTGTCAAGAAGTGTCCGCACCATGGCAACCCATCCAGGTGACCATCTGCACCGGAAGACCCGGCTCGCCCACCAGCAGGCCGCGCCGAGGGTCAGGCCGCCATTGGAAGATCAGCCTGTTCTGCGGCCTCCAGCTCTTCCCAAACCCGCCTGTAGGCAGCGGTCTGTACTGCGCTCCATGGCTGGGAAGCCGGGTGTCATGCGGCCACCCGTCCAGCCAGGTCCCGTCGTGTTCTGGGAGTGGTTCTCAGGCCGAGGATGGCCAACGCCTCAGAGAGATCATCTGACGCTTCCATGGCTTTCATCGACCAAGCGGTGAGGGGCTGAGTTTGGCGGCTCTCCCCGTCAATGCAAGAGGGGAGGGGGCGGCAGGCTGAGCCGGACGACTGGGGTCCATGCTCATTCGTCTGTGGGTACAACAACAGAGCAATCGCGTTCGTCAGGCCGGATCAGCGCCATAGCGCTCAGTTCAGCGACATGTCTCCTGGCAGCCTCGGTTTTACGACCCTCCCCTAGCCCGGCAGCAGGCCGGCCATCACCAGGCCCAGGTAGGTGCCCACCACATAGCCCAGCAGGCCGATCGCCACGCTCGGCAGGGCCAGATCGGGGCGTTGGAGGGCGCCGGCCAGGGCCAGGGCGGTGCTGGGGCCACCCACGGCGGCCTGGCAGCCCACGAGGCTGTCGGCCAGTCCCCAGTGCCGCCAGCGGCCCACCAGCAGCACGACCAGCGCCTGCACGGCCACGATCAGGCTGGCCAGGGCAAACACCCAGCGGCCTTCCCCCAGCAGGCCCTGCACGGGTGAATTGAGACCGATCACGGTGAAGAAAGGCTGGATCAGCAGCAGCCCCAGCGGATAGCTGAGCCGCAACTGGGACAGGGCTGGTAGCTGGGCCGCCGCCAGGGCGATGCTGGTGAGCACCAGGATGCCGGGGGCGCCGGGCCACCAGTTCTGGAGGACGCCTGTGGCCGCCTCGCTGATCACCACGATCACCACCCCCCAGAGCAGGGCCACGCCGCCGGCCCGGCTCAGGAGGTCTCGGGGGCGGGCACTGGCGGGGTCCCAGKCTCCGGAGCTGGCGATCTGTTCAGGACTGGCCGAGGGCTCGGCGCCGGCTGTGGCGCTGAGGGATTCGGCTGGGTTGGGTCTGTGGCGGCGTCCCAGGGCCAGGCTGATCAGAAACCAGAGGCTGAACACCACGTGGTCGGCGGCGGTGGCCACCAGCACCAGGCCCTCAGGGGGCTGCAGGGTGCGGGCCACCGACACGAAGTTGAGGCTGCCGCCGCTGAAGGTGGCCGTGAACAGGCCGCTGAGGGCCGGCAGATCGGCACCGAGCCGCTCGCCCAGCAGCCATGCCCCCAGGCCGGTGCCCAGCACGGCCGCCAGCACCGCCGTGGCGAAGGGCTGCAGCAGCCGCTGCGCCCCGGGCCACACCCGGCGCAGATCCACCGCCCGCAGCAACAGGGCGATGGCGAGGGAGGTGAGCGGCCCGGTCACCACGGCTTCGGCGGCCGCCTCGGCATTCCAGCCGAAGAGGTTGGTGGTGAGCAGGCCTAGGAACAGCACCAACAGGGTGGTGCCCAGCTGGCGGCCGATCGCGGTGGCCTCGGCCAGCCACCAGCCAGCCCCGGTGAGCAGGGCGATCAGCAGCAATGAGAGCAGCATGGCGACGGCCAGGAGCCGGATTGTCTGGCCGGCTCCAGTGAAGGTCGGGCTGAAGCGGGGTGCAATGGCGCTTCAGTTCAGCCGTGCTGCCCAGAGGCTGGGATCACCAGCCGCAGGGAGCGCTGGGGGCAGCGCAGTCGTCCTTCATCTGGGCGTGCTCAGCAGGGGAGAGCGGCCGGTAGCCACCGGAATGGGGGCCACCGCGCTGCTCGGCTTGGGCCAGGCCGCCGAAGGAGCCGGCCAGCACCACAGCCAGGGCGAGGGATTGGAGGAGAGTCGTCATGGTTTGTTCCGCAAGGGAGCACAGGCTGCCAAGGGCGTGCCTGTATCCATGACTACCGTTCGGCGATGGGATCGGATTGCCAGGGGCTCTTTGGCTCCTGCTCCGGCTCCTTCTTCGGTTCCTGCGCTGGAGCCGGCGCACCTGAGGGCTGGACCTGCTCGATCAGCCAGCGCCGATAGGCGGGCTCGACATCCTGCAGCGGGGTGGTGGAGATCTCCGGCACCTCGTAGAGGTGTGCCTCCCGGATCTGCTCCATCAGGGCCCGCTGCTGCCCCCTGGTGGTCTTGAAGCTGATGCGGATCTCTGGCTCCTCGACCAGTTCGCCTTTCCAGAGGTAGAGGCTGTCGATCGGCTGCAGCTGGGCGCAGGCGGCCAGCCTTCTCGTCACCACCCGGCGCGCCAGCCGCCAGGCGTCGTCCTGGTTAGCCACGGTGGTGTGAACGGTGAGCAGCTGTTGCTCCTGGTCGAATGAACCCATCATCCCGAGGCCGTCAGCAGGTGGTGACGATCGTGCCCAATCCAATCAGCTCCCTAACTTGTAGTTGACAAGAAGGCTGGCCCCGTGACCATTCGCCCATGACAACGACGGACTGGCTCTGGGTCATACACCCCGCTCTGGCAGTGGTGCTCGTGTACCCCCTGCTCGGCCTGGTGCTGCGCCTGGCGCAGCAGACCCGGCAGAGGCGCGTTCAGAAGCTGAAGCTGCCCCCCAGCGTGGGCGGCGAGCATGTGGACTTCGGCCGCTGGTTGGCGGCGGCCGTGGTGGGTATCGAACTGCTGGCGATGGTGGTGGTGATCAGCACCAAGCAGCCCTCGGCGCTCACGCCCGGCCGCAGCGGCCTGTTGCTCCTCGTGCTGGCTGGCACCGTGGCGGCGCTGGTGGCGCTCTGGCGTGCCAAGGAGGCGATCTACCGGGCCAGCTTCGCCCTGCTCTGCTGGGCCGGCGTGATTGGTCTGGGCCTGCAGCCGGAGGTGTGGCGCCTCAGTGACAATCCCCTTGATCCGGCCTTCTGGCAATCCCACTTCTGGGGCGGCATGGGGCTCACCGGCCTGATGCTGTTCTCAGTGGCAGCCCGGCCTGAGATTCTGCGGCAACTGCGCTGGCGGCGGCTGCACATCACGGCCAATGTGATCGCAGCGCTGATTTTCGTGGCCCAGGGCATCAGCGGCCCGCGGGATCTGCTGGAGATTCCGCTCAGCTGGCAGAAGTCGGTTGTCTATGCCTGCGACTTCACCAACAAGGTGTGTCCACCGCCGGCACCAGCGCCGGCGCCCCAGCCCTGAGCTGCTCTGATGCGTCTCCCCTGGGCCGTGGCCCTGCTGGCCCTGCTGGCTGGCCGTTACTGGTGGTGGCGCCTCACCAGCACCCTGGTGCTGGACGACTGGCTCAGCGGCTCGATGAGTGTGCTGGTGCTGCTCGCCGAGACCTGGCTGCTGGCCCACAGCTTCCTGCAGCTCGGCTTCAGCCTTGCCCCTGACCCGCGCATCACCCCTCGGGCGGATCGGGCAGCCGCCCGGTTGCAGCGGCGGCTGGAGCCCGCGGGATCCGCCTCGCCGCCCCTGCCCTGGGTGGATGTGCTGATTCCCACCTGCGGGGAACCGCTGGAGCTGGTGGAGCGCTGCCTGCTGGGCTGCCTGGCGCTCACCTATCCCCAGGCCCAGGTGTGGCTGCTGGACGATGCCGCTCGCCCTGAGCTGAAGGAGCTCTGCCGGCGGCTGGGCTGCCGCTACAGCTCCCGCCCGGGCCGCGAGCATGCCAAGGCCGGCAACCTCAACCACGTGCTGCCCCTGCTGCAGGGCGAGCTGATCGCCGTGTTCGATGCCGACGTGGTACCGCTCAATACATTCCTGCTGCGCAGCGTTGGGCTGTTCGATGAGCCCCGGGTGGCGCTGGTGCAGTCGCCCCAGACCTACATGAGCGCCGATCCGGTGATCCGCAACCTGCGGCTGGAACGCTTGCTGATGCCCGACGAGGAGAGCTTCTACCGCTGGATCGAACCGGTGCGCCAGGGCGTCGGCGCTGTGGTGTGCGCCGGCACGTCGTTCCTGGTGCGCCGTTCGGCCCTGCTGGCCGTGGGGGGCTTCGACACGGGCACCTCCTCGGAGGACCTGGCCACAGGCATCCGGCTGACGGCGGCCGGTGGGGAGTGCGTGTATCTGCCCGAAAAGCTGAGCGCCGGGTTGGCGCCGTTCACGGCCTCGGCCCTGGTGCGCCAGCGCTGCCGCTGGGCCAGCGGCACCCTCCAGACCCTGCGCACCGGCGCCAGTCCGCTGCGCATTGCCGGGCTGACGCCCCTGCAGCGGCTTGCCTTTCTGGAGGGCATCCTGCACTGGTTCAACGCCCTGCCGCAGCTGCTGCTGGCCCTGATGCCGCTGATCATCGGCGTGCTGGGCGTGCTGCCTCTGCAGATCACCGCCGCAGGCCTGCTGCGCTATGCCCTGCCCTTCTTTGGCGCCCAGCTGCTGCTGGCCCGCTGGTTCAGCAACCAGGCCCGTACCGGCCTGCTGCCTGAGCTCTACCGCTGGATCGTGTTGATCCCGCTGGTGGCGACGATCTGCCGCTGGGCCCTGCAGCGCCCGCTGCGCTTCCAGGTGACCCCCAAGGCTCTGGCCATAGCCGGCCGGCAGGCCGCCGATCCCCGCCTCTGGCTGCCGCTGCTGGTGCTGCTGCTGTTGCAGTTGCTGGCCCTGCTCAATCTGTTCGGCTGGGCGCAGGATCCCACTGGGCCGGCGCTGGCGCCGGTCACCCCTGCCAGCCTGGCTCTGGGGGTGAGCTGGAGCCTGATCAACGCCCTGCTGTTGCTGCTCGCCCTGCGCTGCTGCTGGGACCGTCCGCGACGTTCGGCTCTGCCCTGGTTCGCCGTGCGTGAACCCGCCTGCCTGGATGGCCAGCCGGTGCTGCTGCGGGCGATCAGCGAGGAGGGGGTGGAGCTGGCCCTGGCTCCGGGCGCTCGGCAGGCTGGCCAGGTGGCGCTCCCCTTGGCTGGCCCTGCCTCACTACTGCAGCTCACCTGGGGCCAGGAGTGCTGGCCCCTGCAGCTGGCGGCGTGCCGCGGCCATCGCCTTGGCGCCCTCTGGAGTGGCCTCAGCCCCCGCCAGCAGCGCACCCTGCAGCAGCGTCTGTACCGCCAGAGCGGCCTCTGGCCCCAGCGGCGGGCGCCGTTTGAGCCGCTGGCCCTGCTGGCGGTGCTGGGGCGGCTGCTCAGCCCCATTCCCCCCGACGACTGGTTCCGGCGCAGCCTGGTGACGATCCAGCTCAGCAGCACCCCCCGGGCCCGGCGGTTGGTGCCGCCACGGGCCTATTCCAGTGCCGAGCTGGCGGTGTAAGTGGGCTGCCAGTGGGCTGCGTCAAGGCACTGGAGCGCCTCGGCTGCCGTGCTGGCCCGCTCCGCCAGACCCTCCTGCACGGCCATCAGGGCCACCGCCTCCGCCACCGCCCGGGACACGCCCTGCACCTGGGTGAGGGGTGGCATCAGCGGCTCCAGCGGATCCCGGGCGGCGGGAATGGTGGCCGCCAGAGCTTCCAGGGCCGCATCGATCATGGCCTCACTCACCCGGGTCGCCCCCACAGCCACACAGGCAAAGCCGAGGCCGGGGTAGAGGAAGCAGTTGTTGCACTGCCCGATCACGCGCTCCTGGCCGTCCCAGAGCACCGGGGCGAAGGGGCTGCCGGTGGCCACCAGGGCCCTGCCGCCACTCCAGGCGAGCAGATCGGCGGGGCTGGCCTCGGCCAGGTTGGTGGGGTTGGAGAGGGGCAGGATCACGGGCCGCTCCGTGCCGGTAGCCATCGCCTCCACCACTGCCTGGTCGAAGGCGCCGGCCACGGTGGAGGTGCCGATCAGCACGGTGGGCCGCACCTGCTGCACCACCTGCAGCAGCCCGATCTGCCCCTGGCCGTTGCGGCTGAACCGCTCCGCTTCCTCGGCAGGCCGGGCCAGGGCGGCGGGGGGTTCTGATCCAGGCGCTGCCACGATCAGCCCGCGGCGATCGAGGCCCCAGATCCTCTGGCGGGCCTGGAGGGCGCTCAGGCCGGCGGCCTGCAGCAGCCTCAGCAGCCGGTCGGCGATGCCGCAGCCGGCTGTGCCGGCACCGAAGATCACGATGCGCTGCTCGGCCAGACCGGTGCCCAGCCCCCGGCAGGCCGCCATCACCGCCGCCGCCGCCACGCCGCTGGTGCCCTGGATGTCGTCGTTGAAGCTGGGGGCCTGCTCGCGGTAGCGATCCAGTACCCGCCGGGCCTGGAGCTTGCCGAAGTCCTCCCAGTGCAGAAACACGCCCGGGAACACCTGCTGGGCCGCCGCCACGACGGCGTCAAGGAAGCGGTCGTAGGCCTCGCCCCGCAGCCGCGGCTGACGCCTGCCGAGGTAGAGGGGATCGTTCAGCAGGGCGGCGTTGTCGGTGCCGACATCGAGCGCCACCGCCAGCACCCGGCCCGGGTGGAGGCCGCTGCAGAGGGTGTAGACGGCCAGCTTGCCCTGGCAGATGTGGATGCCGCCCACGCCCTGGTCGCCCAGCCCCAGGATTCCTTCCGCATCGGTGATCAGCATCAGATCCACCGGGCCTTCGGCGGCCTGGCGCAGCAGCTCGGGCAGCCGCGGTTCCATCTCCGGCGTGAGGTAGGCGCCCAGGTCAGGCGGCTGGTGGCTGTGGCTGAAGCCCTGGATCACCCGCCCCACGGTGGGGGTGTACACCACGGGCAGGGCCGCCTCGATGTGCTCCTGCAGAAAGGCGTGGAAGAGGGTTCGGTTGCTGCGGCGCAGCCGATCCAGGTAGGTTAAGCGCTCGAGGCTGCCCTGTAGGCCAGCGAAGCCCTGCCACACCCGTTCCACCTGCTGCTCGAGGCTCTCCACCGCTGCTGGCAGCCGGGCCTCCAGCTGCAGGCTGCGCCGCTCCTCGGGGCTGAAGGCGGTGTCGCGGTTCAGCCGTGGGTCGGCCAGCACGGCCAGGCCCTGGCGCGGCTGGAATCCCTCGGGATCAGGGCCCGCTTCCACCCGCACCCGGTAGTGCATGTGGGAGCCCACACCGGTGCCCCGGTAGTGGCCGCTCACCGGCGCCGCCAGGTGGTGATCGGCGGCCGTCACCAGGGTGACGTGGCCATCGGCCACGGCCAGGCCGAGGCTGGGGTCGTAGGCGCGCCAGCCGCCGCCGGGGAGCCACACCTCCGCCCAGGCATGCAGCTCGTGCTCACTCACCTCTGGCGGGTGGTGCATCGAGTAGCCGCTCACGAAGCGGGCCGCCAGGCCGAGGCTGCGGCAGGCCGCCACGTAGAGCATGGCCGTGTCGCGGCAGGCGCCGCGGCGCTGGGCCAGGGTGTCAGCGGGCGCCATCGGTTCGCCGTCGAAGCGACCGATGTGCTCGAAGCCGTGGTGGATGCGGTCGGCCAGCAACAGCAGCAGGTCCGTGCTGCGCTGGCCGACCTGGGC